>NZ_JASCPN010000088.1:0-16320 GCF_029960155.1 Pseudomonas sp. PS01300
ACGTGACTGGTAACTGCGAGCTGCCAGAAGGCGTTGAAATGGTAATGCCAGGTGACAACATCCAGATGACTGTCACTCTGATCAAGACCATCGCGATGGAAGACGGTCTGCGCTTCGCTATCCGTGAGGGCGGTCGTACCGTCGGTGCGGGTGTAGTGGCAAAGGTTATTGAATAAGTAGTTGATTTCTCTCGATCAGGCCGGCATAATGGTCGGCCTGATAAGCTTTTAGGTCAGTAGCTCAATTGGCAGAGCGACGGTCTCCAAAACCGTAGGTTGGGGGTTCGATTCCCTCCTGACCTGCCAGATTCACCTTGTGTGTCTGGCTTTCTTTTCACAGGATCCTCCTAGATGACTCCCAAGTCTGAAGCCCAAGACTCTCGTTTTGATCTGCTCAAGTGGCTGGCTGTTGTCGCTTTGGTGGTGGTAGGCGTGGTCGGAAATCAATATTACTCCGCTTCGCCGATTCTGTATCGCGTTATTGCACTCCTCGCTCTTGCTGCTGTTGCTGGCTTTGTTGCCTTGCAGACTGCAAAGGGCAGGTCGTTCTTTGCGCTGGCAAAGGAAGCTCGCACCGAGATTCGTAAAGTCGTATGGCCAACCCGCCAAGAGACCATGCAGACCACCCTTATTGTGGTGGCTGTTGTCCTGGTCATGGCGCTGCTGTTGTGGGGGCTCGATTCCCTGCTCGGCTGGTTGATTTCCTTGATTGTTGGCTAAGGGTGTCCTGTGGCTAAGCGTTGGTATGTTGTGCATGCTTACTCGGGTTACGAGAAGCATGTGATGCGCTCGCTCATCGAGCGCGTAAAGCTGGCTGGCATGGAAGATGGCTTCGGCGAGATTCTGGTCCCCACTGAAGAAGTGGTTGAAATGCGCAATGGCCAGAAGCGCAAAAGCGAGCGTAAGTTCTTCCCGGGCTACGTGCTGGTTCAGATGGACATGAACGAAGGGACTTGGCACTTGGTCAAGGACACCCCTCGCGTCATGGGCTTCATTGGTGGTACCGCAGACAAGCCTGCACCCATCACCGATAAAGAAGCCGAGGCCATTCTGCGTCGCGTTGCCGATGGCAGCGACAAGCCGAAGCCGAAAACGCTGTTCGAACCAGGTGAAGTGGTTCGTGTTGTAGACGGTCCGTTTGCTGATTTCAACGGCACGGTCGAAGAGGTTAACTACGAGAAGAGCCGGCTCCAGGTAGCGGTGCTCATCTTCGGTCGCTCTACTCCGGTGGAGCTTGAGTTCAGCCAGGTCGAAAAGGTCTAGCAGAACGACGCATCCCATACCCCGCAGCCCTATGTGCTGCGGGGTTTTGTCGTCACTGGGATAAAACGCAAGTAATCCGGGGAGCCATCTGGCGCTTGTACCCGATATTGGAGTAGCTCATGGCTAAGAAGATTCAGGCTTACATCAAGCTGCAAGTAAAGGCCGGCCAGGCCAACCCAAGTCCACCCGTCGGCCCAGCACTGGGTCAACACGGTGTGAACATCATGGAATTCTGCAAGGCCTTCAACGCCCGTACCCAGGGTCAAGAAGCCGGCCTGCCGACTCCTGTGATCATCACTGTATACAGTGACCGTAGCTTCACTTTCGAAACCAAAAGCACCCCTGCTTCGGTTCTGCTGAAGAAAGCAGCTGGCCTGACCAGCGGTTCTGCGCGTCCGAACACCGTCAAAGTCGGTACTGTGACCCGTGCTCAGCTGGAAGAGATCGCAAAAACCAAAAATGCTGATCTGACCGCTGCTGACATGGAAGCGGCCGTGCGTACCATCGCCGGTTCCGCTCGCAGCATGGGCCTCAACGTGGAGGGTGTGTAATGGCTAAGCTGACCAAGCGCCAAAAGGCTATCGCTTCGAAAATCGAAGCGGGCAAAGTCTACAACTTCGAAGAAGCAGCAGTGCTGCTGGCCGAACTGTCTACCGTGAAGTTCAGCGAGTCCTTCGACGTAGCCGTTAACCTGGGCGTTGACCCACGTAAATCCGACCAGGTCGTTCGTAGCGCTACCGTGCTGCCACACGGCACTGGCAAGACCGTACGTGTTGCCGTGTTCACCCAGGGTCCAGCTGCCGAGGCCGCTCTGGCTGCCGGCGCTGACCGTGTAGGCATGGACGATCTGGCTGCCGAAATGAAAGGCGGCGACCTGAACTATGACGTCGTTATTGCCTCCCCGGACGCAATGCGTGTTGTAGGTCAGCTGGGTCAGGTTCTGGGTCCTCGCGGCCTGATGCCTAACCCTAAAGTTGGCACCGTAACTCCAGACGTAGCCACCGCGGTCAAAAACGCCAAGGCTGGTCAGGTTCGCTACCGTACCGACAAAAACGGCATCATCCACACTTCCGTTGGCAAGATCGGCTTTGAAGCCGTCAAGCTGAAGGAAAACGTTGAAGCCCTGATCGCTGATCTGAAGCGTATCAAGCCAGCTTCCTCGAAAGGTATCTACGTCAAGCGCGTTACCCTGAGCACCACCATGGGCCCAGGTCTGGTAATCGATCAAGGTTCCCTGAACGCGTAAGACCGCGATGGGCGCGAGCAATTGCGCCCGTCAGCAAAAATTGGGGTCCCTGCCTGGCGGGGGCTATCCAAGACCGTAGGCGGCGCAAGCCTTAAACCTCAAGCCTACGCAGATGGTGCCCCTGATTCCTTACCGAGTCAGACACCAAAACGACATTCGGCTTCGGCTGGATGAAACGGTAACAAGCAGGAGTTTTACCCGTGGCAATTAAACTCGAAGACAAGAAGGCCATCGTCGCTGAAGTCAACGAGGCTGCCAAAGTCGCTCTGTCCGCTGTCGTGGCTGATGCCCGTGGTGTGACTGTAGGCGCAATGACCGGACTCCGTAAAGAGGCTCGTGAAGCTGGCGTTTACGTACGTGTTGTACGTAACACCCTGCTCAAGCGCGCTGTTGCCGACACTGAATTCAGTGTCCTCAACGACGTGTTCACCGGCCCTACCCTGATCGCGTTCTCCAACGAACACCCGGGCGCTGCTGCTCGTCTGTTCGCTGAGTTCGCCAAGGGTCAGAGCAAGTTCGAGATCAAGGCAGCTGCGTTCGACGGCAAGTTCCTTGCCGCAAACCAGATCGACGTGTTGGCTTCCCTGCCGACCCGCGACGAGGCCATTGCGAAGCTGATGAGCGTGATCCAAGGCGCGACCAGCAAGCTGGCTCGTACTCTGGCAGCCGTTCGCGACCAGAAAGAAGCTGCTGCTGCCTAAGGCACCGCAAGCCCTTTCGAAATCATACGTTTAATTTGATGGCTGCGTAGGCTGTCACCCCAATACAGGATTTAAGTCATGTCTCTGACTAACGAGCAAATCATCGAAGCAATCGGCCAGAAAACCGTTCTGGAAGTTGTTGAGCTGATCAAAGCAATGGAAGAAACCTTCGGCGTTACCGCTGCTGTTGCCGCTGCTGGCCCAGCTGCTGCCGCTGCCGTTGTTGAAGAACAAACCGAGTTCAACGTTGTTCTGGTTGCCGCTGGCGACAAGAAAGTAAACGTGATCAAGGCTGTTCGTGAACTGACCGGCCTGGGCCTGAAAGAAGCCAAGGAAAAGGTTGATACCGCTCCTCAAGTCGTTGCTGAAGGCGTTTCGAAAGAAGCCGCTGACAAAGCCAAGGCTGACCTGGAAGCAGCAGGCGCTACCGTCGAACTGAAGTAATTTCGACTGTGCGTCTCCAGCCCGAGCGACAAGCGAAAGGCTGATGGCTGGTGGCTTTTGCCACCGGCCTTTTTCCGTTATTGGCAGCCGATCAGGTCGGCGCCGATGACGAGCGGTAACCACCGATGACGGTGGCGCAAACCATGGGGTTTGCACGATTTTCTGGCTGCTCCCGTCGGGAGAAGCCAAACAAGCAGGTGACCAAGCTGGGGAACGCTGATGGCTTACTCATACACTGAGAAAAAACGTATCCGCAAGGACTTTAGCAAGTTGCCGGACGTCATGGATGTGCCTTACCTCCTGGCCATCCAGCTGGATTCGTATCGTGAATTCTTGCAGGCGGGAGCGACTAAAGATCAGTTCCGCGACGTGGGCCTGCATGCGGCCTTCAAATCGGTTTTCCCGATCATCAGCTACTCCGGCAATGCTGCCCTGGAGTACGTTGGCTATCGTCTGGGCGAACCGGCCTTTGATGTCAAAGAATGCGTACTGCGCGGGGTAACCTACGCGGTACCGCTGCGCGTGAAAGTCCGCCTGATCATTTTCGACAAAGAATCGTCGAACAAAGCGATCAAGGACATCAAAGAGCAAGAAGTCTACATGGGTGAAATCCCCCTGATGACTGAAAACGGTACCTTCGTAATCAACGGTACCGAGCGTGTTATCGTTTCCCAGCTGCACCGCTCGCCAGGCGTGTTCTTCGACCACGACCGTGGCAAGACGCACAGCTCGGGCAAGCTGCTGTACTCGGCGCGGATCATTCCTTACCGCGGCTCGTGGCTGGACTTCGAATTCGATCCGAAAGACTGTGTATTCGTCCGTATCGACCGTCGTCGCAAGCTGCCGGCTTCCGTACTGCTGCGCGCGCTGGGCTACACCACCGAAGAAGTGCTGAACGCGTTCTACACCACCAACGTATTCCACGTGGCGGGCGAAAAGCTCAGCCTGGAACTGGTGCCACAACGCCTGCGTGGTGAAATCGCGGTCATGGACATCCATGACGACAGCGGCAAGGTGATTGTCGAGCAGGGTCGTCGTATTACCGCTCGCCACATCAACCAGCTGGAAAAGGCTGGTGTCAAATCCCTGGACGTGCCGCTGGAATACGTTCTGGGCCGCACCACCGCCAAGGCGATCGTGCACCCGGCTACCGGTGAAATCCTGGCCGAATGCAACACCGAGCTGACCACCGAAGCACTGGTGAAGATCGCCAAGGCTCAGGTCGTTCGCATCGAGACCCTGTACACCAACGACATCGACTGCGGTCCGTTCATCTCGGATACCCTGAAGATCGACTCCACCAGCAACCAACTGGAAGCGCTGGTCGAGATCTATCGCATGATGCGTCCTGGCGAGCCGCCAACCAAGGATGCCGCAGAGACCCTGTTCAACAACCTGTTCTTCAGCGCCGAGCGTTACGACCTGTCGGCTGTTGGTCGCATGAAGTTCAACCGTCGTATCGGTCGTACCGAGATCGAAGGTTCGGGCGTGCTGAGCAAGGAAGATATCGTCGAGGTCCTCAAGACCCTGGTCGACATCCGTAACGGCAAAGGCATCGTCGACGACATCGACCACCTGGGTAACCGTCGCGTGCGCTGTGTCGGCGAAATGGCCGAGAACCAGTTCCGCGTTGGCCTGGTGCGTGTAGAGCGCGCGGTCAAAGAGCGTCTGTCCATGGCTGAAAGCGAAGGCCTGATGCCGCAAGACCTGATCAACGCCAAGCCGGTAGCGGCGGCGGTGAAGGAGTTCTTCGGTTCGAGCCAGCTGTCCCAGTTCATGGACCAGAACAACCCGCTGTCCGAGATCACCCACAAGCGTCGTGTCTCGGCACTCGGCCCTGGTGGTCTGACCCGTGAGCGCGCAGGCTTCGAAGTCCGTGACGTACACCCGACCCACTACGGCCGCGTGTGCCCGATCGAGACCCCTGAAGGTCCGAACATCGGTCTGATCAACTCCCTGGCGGCCTATGCCCGCACCAACCAGTACGGCTTCCTTGAGAGCCCGTACCGCGTGGTGAAAGAGGGTGTGGTTACCGACGACATCGTGTTCCTGTCGGCGATCGAAGAAGCTGATCACGTCATCGCACAGGCTTCGGCCACGATGGACGCGAAGAAGCAACTGATCGACGAACTGGTAGCGGTCCGTCACCTGAACGAATTCACCGTCAAGGCGCCGGAAGACGTCACCCTGATGGACGTTTCGCCAAAGCAGGTAGTTTCTGTTGCCGCATCGTTGATTCCGTTCCTCGAGCACGACGACGCCAACCGTGCGTTGATGGGTTCGAACATGCAGCGTCAGGCTGTACCGACTCTGCGCGCCGACAAACCGCTGGTAGGTACCGGCATGGAGCGCAACGTTGCGCGTGACTCCGGCGTTTGCGTCGTGGCTCGTCGTGGCGGTGTGATCGATTCCGTCGACGCCAGCCGTATCGTGGTGCGTGTTGCAGATGACGAAGTTGAAACCGGCGAAGCTGGTGTCGATATCTACAACCTGACCAAGTACACCCGCTCGAACCAGAACACCTGCATCAACCAGCGTCCGCTGGTGAGCAAGGGTGATGTGGTTCAGCGTAGCGACATCATGGCCGACGGCCCGTCCACCGACATGGGTGAGCTGGCTCTGGGTCAGAACATGCGCATCGCGTTCATGGCGTGGAACGGCTTCAACTTCGAAGACTCCATCTGCCTGTCCGAGCGTGTGGTTCAGGAAGATCGCTTCACCACGATCCACATCCAGGAACTGACCTGTGTGGCCCGTGACACCAAGCTTGGCCCAGAGGAAATCACCGCGGACATCCCGAACGTGGGTGAGGCTGCGCTGAACAAGCTGGACGAAGCCGGTATCGTCTACGTGGGTGCTGAAGTCGGCGCTGGCGACATTCTGGTCGGCAAGGTCACGCCAAAAGGCGAGACCCAGCTGACGCCAGAAGAAAAACTGCTGCGTGCGATCTTCGGCGAGAAGGCCAGCGACGTCAAAGACACCTCCCTGCGTGTGCCGACCGGCACCAAGGGTACTGTCATCGACGTACAGGTCTTCACTCGCGATGGCGTCGAGCGCGACAGCCGTGCGCTGTCCATCGAGAAGATGCAGCTGGACGAGATCCGCAAGGACCTGAACGAAGAGTTCCGCATCGTTGAAGGCGCAACCTTCGAACGTCTGCGCAGCGCCCTGAACGGTCAGGTCGTCGAAGGTGGTGCCGGCCTGAAGAAAGGTTCGGTCATCTCCAACGAAGTGCTGGACGGTCTGGAGCACGGCCAGTGGTTCAAACTGCGCATGGCCGAAGACGCGCTGAACGAGCAACTCGAGAAGGCCCAGGCCTACATCGTTGATCGTCGCCGTCTGCTGGACGACAAGTTCGAAGACAAGAAGCGCAAGCTGCAGCAGGGCGATGACCTGGCACCGGGCGTACTGAAGATCGTCAAGGTCTACCTGGCAATCCGTCGTCGCATCCAGCCGGGCGACAAGATGGCCGGTCGTCACGGTAACAAGGGTGTGGTCTCCGTGATCATGCCGGTCGAAGACATGCCGCACGACGCCAACGGTACGCCGGTGGACGTGGTACTCAACCCGTTGGGTGTACCTTCGCGTATGAACGTCGGTCAGATCCTCGAAACCCACCTGGGCCTGGCGGCCAAGGGCCTGGGCGAGAAGATCAACCGCATGCTCGAAGAGCAGCGCAAGGTCATCGAGCTGCGCAAGTTCCTCACCGAGATCTACAACGAGATCGGTGGTCGTCAGGAAAGCCTGGAAGACTTCTCCGACCAGGAAATCCTCGACCTGGCGAAGAACCTCAAAGGCGGTGTGCCAATGGCCACTCCAGTCTTCGACGGTGCCAAGGAAAGCGAAATCAAGGCCATGCTGAAACTGGCAGACATGCCGGAAAGCGGTCAGATGCAGCTGTTCGACGGTCGTACCGGCAACAAGTTCGAGCGTCCAGTGACCGTTGGTTACATGTACATGCTCAAGCTGAACCACTTGGTGGACGACAAGATGCACGCGCGTTCCACTGGTTCTTACAGCCTGGTTACCCAGCAGCCGCTGGGTGGTAAGGCGCAGTTCGGTGGTCAGCGTTTCGGGGAGATGGAAGTGTGGGCGCTGGAAGCATACGGCGCGGCATACACCCTGCAAGAAATGCTCACAGTGAAGTCGGACGATGTGAACGGTCGGACCAAGATGTACAAGAACATCGTGGACGGCGATCACCGTATGGAGCCGGGCATGCCCGAGTCCTTCAACGTGTTGATCAAAGAGATTCGTTCGCTCGGTATCGATATCGATCTGGAAACCGAATAACACGTGACGCGAATCGGGAGCGCGGCTGAAAAGCCCGCTCCCTGCTCCGCCAGGAGGAAAGGCCTTGAAAGACCTACTGAATTTGCTGAAAAACCAGGGTCAAGTCGAAGAGTTCGACGCCATCCGTATCGGATTGGCCTCGCCTGAGATGATCCGTTCGTGGTCGTTCGGTGAAGTAAAAAAGCCGGAAACCATCAACTACCGTACGTTCAAGCCTGAGCGTGACGGCCTGTTCTGCGCCAAGATCTTTGGCCCAGTCAAGGACTACGAGTGCCTGTGCGGCAAGTACAAGCGCCTGAAGCACCGTGGCGTGATCTGCGAGAAGTGCGGTGTTGAAGTCGCGCTGGCAAAAGTTCGTCGTGAGCGCATGGCGCACATCGAGCTGGCCTCGCCTGTTGCCCACATCTGGTTCCTGAAGTCGCTGCCGTCGCGTATCGGCCTGCTGATGGACATGACCCTGCGTGATATCGAGCGCGTTCTCTATTTCGAGAGCTATGTCGTTATCGACCCGGGCATGACCACCCTGGAAAAAGGTCAGCTGCTGAACGACGAGCAGTACTTCGAAGCGCTGGAAGAGTTCGGCGATGACTTCGACGCCCGCATGGGTGCCGAGGCCGTCCGCGAACTGCTGCACGCTATCGACCTGGAGCACGAGATTGGCCGCCTGCGCGAAGAGATTCCGCAGACCAACTCGGAAACCAAGATCAAGAAGCTGTCCAAGCGACTGAAGCTGATGGAGGCCTTCCAGGGCTCGGGCAACCTGCCTGAGTGGATGGTCCTGACCGTTCTGCCGGTTCTGCCGCCAGACCTGCGTCCACTGGTTCCGCTGGATGGCGGTCGTTTCGCGACCTCCGACCTGAACGACCTGTACCGTCGGGTGATCAACCGTAACAACCGTCTGAAGCGCCTGCTCGACCTGTCTGCGCCTGACATCATCGTGCGCAACGAAAAGCGCATGCTGCAGGAAGCGGTCGACGCACTGCTCGACAACGGCCGTCGCGGCCGCGCCATCACCGGCTCGAACAAGCGTCCTCTGAAATCCCTGGCCGACATGATCAAGGGTAAGCAAGGTCGTTTCCGTCAGAACCTGCTCGGTAAGCGCGTTGACTACTCGGGTCGTTCGGTAATTACCGTAGGTCCGACCCTGCGTCTGCACCAGTGCGGTCTGCCGAAGAAAATGGCCCTCGAGCTGTTCAAGCCGTTCATTTTCGGCAAGCTGGAAATGCGTGGTCTGGCGACCACCATCAAGGCTGCCAAGAAGATGGTCGAGCGCGAGTTGCCAGAGGTGTGGGACGTTCTTGCCGAAGTGATTCGCGAACACCCCGTACTGCTCAACCGTGCACCGACCCTTCACCGTCTGGGTATCCAGGCGTTCGAGCCGGTACTGATCGAAGGCAAGGCCATCCAGCTGCACCCGCTGGTCTGTGCCGCGTACAACGCCGACTTCGACGGTGACCAGATGGCCGTGCACGTGCCGCTGACGCTGGAAGCCCAGCTCGAAGCGCGCGCGCTGATGATGTCGACCAACAACATCCTGTCGCCAGCCAACGGTGAGCCGATCATCGTTCCTTCGCAGGACGTTGTACTGGGTCTGTACTACATGACCCGCGAAGCCATCAATGCCAAGGGCGAAGGTCGCGTATTCGCCGACCTGCAGGAAGTCGACCGCGTATTCCGCGCCGGCGAAGCGGCCCTGCACGCCAAGATCAAGGTTCGTATCAACGAAACCGTGAACGATCGTGATGGCGGCAGCGTCAAGAACACCCGCATCGTCGACACCACTGTCGGCCGTGCACTGCTGTTCCAGGTTGTACCGCCAGGTCTGTCGTACGACGTGGTCAACCAGCCGATGAAGAAAAAGGCGATCTCCAAGCTGATCAACCAGTGCTACCGCGTGGTTGGTCTGAAAGAGACCGTCATCTTCGCTGACCAGCTGATGTACACCGGTTTTGCCTACTCGACCATCTCCGGCGTTTCCATCGGTGTTAACGACTTCGTTATCCCGGATGAAAAAGCCCGCATCATCGGTGCTGCCACCGACGAAGTGAAAGAGATCGAGAGCCAGTACGCCTCCGGCCTGGTAACCCAGGGCGAGAAGTACAACAAGGTCATCGACCTGTGGTCCAAGGCGAACGACGAAGTGTCCAAAGCGATGATGGCCAACCTCTCGAAAGAGAAGGTCATCGACCGCGAAGGCAACGAAGTCGAGCAGGAGTCCTTCAACTCGATGTACATGATGGCTGACTCCGGTGCCCGGGGTTCGGCAGCTCAGATTCGTCAGTTGGCCGGTATGCGTGGTCTGATGGCCAAGCCGGACGGCTCGATCATCGAGACGCCGATCACCGCGAACTTCCGCGAAGGTCTGAGCGTACTGCAGTACTTCATCTCGACTCACGGTGCGCGTAAGGGTCTTGCGGATACCGCGTTGAAAACCGCGAACTCCGGTTACCTGACCCGTCGTCTGGTAGACGTGGCGCAGGATCTGGTGGTTACCGAGATCGACTGTGGCACCGAGCAGGGTCTGGTCATGACCCCGCACATCGAAGGCGGCGACGTTGTAGAGCCGCTGGGTGAGCGCGTACTGGGTCGTGTAATCGCCCGTGACGTGTTCAAGCCTGGCACCGACGACGTCATCGTTCCGGCCGGTACCCTGGTCGACGAGAAGTGGGTCGAGTTCATCGAGCTGAACAGCATCGACGAAGTGATCGTGCGTTCGCCGATCAGCTGCGAAACCCGCTACGGCATCTGCGCCAAGTGCTACGGTCGCGACCTGGCTCGCGGTCACCAGGTGAACATCGGTGAAGCTGTCGGCGTTATCGCTGCACAGTCGATCGGTGAGCCGGGTACCCAGCTGACCATGCGTACGTTCCACATCGGTGGTGCTGCAAGCCGTACCTCGGCTGCCGACAGCGTCCAGGTGAAGAACGGCGGTATGGTTCGTCTGCACAACCTCAAGCAGGTTGAGCGTGCCGACGGCAACCTTGTTGCCGTATCGCGTTCCGGCGAGTTGGCGATTGCCGACGAGTTCGGTCGTGAGCGCGAGCGTTACAAGCTGCCTTACGGCGCCGTGATTTCGGTGAAGGAAGGCGACAAGGTCGACGCTGGCGCCATCGTCGCCAAGTGGGACCCGCACACCCACCCGATCGTTACCGAAATGAAAGGTACCGTGACCTTCGTGGGCATGGAAGAAGGCATCACGATCAAGCGTCAGACCGACGAATTGACCGGCCTGACCAACATCGAGGTTCTGGACGTCAAAGACCGTCCGGCTGCAGGCAAGGAAATCCGTCCTGCAATCAAGATGGTCGACGCCAGCGGCAAGGATCTGCTGTTGCCAGGTACCGACGTACCGGCTCAGTACTTCCTGCCAGCCAACGCCCTGGTCGGTGTGGCTGACGGTGCACAGATCGGTGTTGGTGACGTTATCGCGCGTATCCCGCAAGAAACGTCCAAGACCCGTGACATCACCGGTGGTCTGCCGCGCGTTGCCGACCTGTTCGAAGCGCGCCGTCCGAAAGAAGCCTCGATTCTGGCTGAAGTCAGCGGTACCATCGCCTTCGGTAAAGAGACCAAGGGCAAGCGCCGTCTGGTCATCACCCCGAACGATGGCAGCGATCCGTACGAAGAGCTGATTCCGAAGTGGCGTCACCTGAACGTCTTCGAAGGCGAACAAGTGAACCGCGGCGAAGTCATCTCGGACGGTCCTAGCGATCCGCACGACATCCTGCGTCTGCTGGGTGTTAGCGCGCTGGCCAAGTACATCGTCAACGAGATCCAGGACGTTTACCGTCTGCAAGGCGTGAAGATCAACGACAAGCACATCGAGACCATCCTGCGTCAGATGCTGCGTAAGGTCGAGATTGCCGAGTCGGGTGACTCCAGCTTCATCAAGGGCGACCAGATGGAACTGACCCAGGTACTGGTAGAGAACGAGCGCCTTGGCGCGGAAGACAAGTTTGTCTCCAAGTTCACTCGTGTACTGCTGGGTATCACCAAGGCCTCGCTGTCCACCGAATCGTTCATCTCGGCGGCTTCCTTCCAGGAAACCACCCGCGTACTGACCGAAGCGGCGGTAACCGGCAAGCGCGACTACCTGCGCGGCCTGAAAGAAAACGTGGTCGTGGGTCGTCTGATCCCGGCCGGTACCGGTCTGGCCTACCACAGCGAGCGCAAGCGTCGCCGTGATGCCGACAAGCCGTTGCGTGTTAGCGCCAGTGAAGTGGAAGCTGCACTGACCGAAGCGCTGAACTCCAGCGGCAACTAAAGCGTAGGGCCCTGGCGGCCCTCACCCGATCTTCGCGACATAATCTGTTGCGAAGGGGAGGGTGGGGGATGTCGGGGCCTTGCCTTGACGAGGGGCAAGATCCTCTTTAGACTCTTGTACCCCTAAATTTGGTGGGACTTCGTCCTGCCATTTTGCTTTTCTTGCAAGACAATAGCGTCGCAAGACAACAGTGGAGCTAGTAGATGGCAACTATCAACCAGCTGGTACGTCAGCCGCGTAAGCGTATCGTCGAGAAATCCGACGTTCCTGCGCTGCAGAACTGCCCGCAACGTCGTGGCGTGTGCACCCGTGTGTACACCACCACGCCGAAAAAACCTAACTCGGCACTGCGTAAAGTATGCCGTGTGCGTCTGACCAACGGTTTCGAGGTTTCCTCGTACATCGGTGGTGAAGGCCACAACCTGCAAGAGCACAGCGTGGTACTGATCCGCGGCGGTCGTGTAAAAGACTTGCCAGGTGTTCGTTACCACACCGTTCGCGGCTCCCTGGATACCTCCGGCGTCAAAGGTCGTAACCAAGGTCGTTCGAAGTACGGTACCAAACGTCCGAAGTAATCGGCCGTTTGCAGCAATTTGCAGTTATCAATTTTATTGAGTCGATAAGAGTAAGGTCGGGCACGCAACCTCTGGGTTCCCTGTCCCGAGCTAACCTGAAGACCGTTTGAGGGCTTATCAATGCCAAGACGTCGTGTAGCAGCCAAGCGTGAGATTCTGGACGATCCAAAATACGGATCGCAGATTCTCGCCAAGTTCATGAACCACGTGATGGAAAGCGGCAAGAAGGCCGTTGCCGAGCGTATCGTTTACGGTGCGCTGGACAAGGTCAAAGAACGCAAGAACAGCGATCCCCTGGAAATCTTCGAGAAAGCTCTCGACGCCATCGCTCCGCTGGTCGAAGTGAAGTCGCGCCGTGTTGGCGGTGCTACTTACCAGGTTCCGGTCGAAGTTCGTCCGTCCCGTCGTAACGCCCTGGCAATGCGCTGGTTGGTAGACTACGCGCGCAAGCGCGGCGAGAAGTCTATGGCCCTGCGCCTGGCCGGCGAATTGCTGGATGCTGCTGAAGGCAAAGGTGCTGCAGTCAAGAAGCGTGAAGACGTACACCGTATGGCCGAAGCCAACAAAGCGTTCTCGCACTACCGCTTCTAATTCAGGCATCACTATTTTTGCGAGGGCTCTATGGCTCGTACTACACCAATCAACCGCTACCGTAACATTGGTATTTGCGCGCACGTTGACGCGGGCAAGACCACTACTACCGAGCGGATCCTGTTCTACACAGGCCTGAGCCACAAACTGGGCGAGGTGCATGATGGCGCCGCGACCACCGACTGGATGGTGCAGGAGCAGGAGCGGGGTATCACCATTACCTCCGCTGCTGTCACTACCTTCTGGAAAGGCTCCAAGGGTCAGTATGACAACTACCGCGTAAACGTCATCGATACCCCCGGCCACGTTGACTTCACCATTGAAGTTGAGCGTTCGCTGCGTGTACTCGACGGCGCTGTCGTTGTGTTCTGCGGTACCTCCGGCGTTGAGCCACAGTCCGAAACCGTATGGCGTCAAGCCAACAAGTACGGCGTTCCACGTGTTGTATACGTGAACAAGATGGACCGTGCCGGTGCCAACTTCCTGCGCGTCGTAGGTCAGATCAAGAACCGTCTGGGTCACACCCCGGTTCCTGTTCAGCTGGCCATCGGTTCGGAAGAGAACTTCCAGGGTCAGGTCGATCTGATCAAGATGAAGGCTATCTACTGGAACGAAGACGACAAAGGCACCACCTATCGCGAGGAAGAAATTCCTGCCGATATGCTGGAGCTGGCTCAAGAGTGGCGCTCCAACATGGTTGAAGCGGCTGCCGAGTCCAGCGAAGAGCTGATGAACAAGTACCTGGAAGGCGAAGAGCTGACCGTCGAAGAAATCAAGGCCGGTCTGCGCGCGCGTACCCTGGCCAGCGAGATCGTTCCGGCTGTCTGTGGTTCGTCGTTCAAGAACAAGGGCGTTCCCCTGGTTCTCGACGCCGTTATCGACTTCCTGCCTGCTCCTACCGAGATTCCTGCGATCAAGGGTATCCACCCTGACCTGATCGAGAAGCCAAAGGAAGAGCTGGTCGACGCCGACTACGACGAGCGTCATGCCGACGACAACGAGCCGTTCTCGGCTCTGGCGTTCAAGATTGCCACCGACCCGTTCGTTGGTACTCTGACTTTTGTCCGTGTTTACTCCGGTATGCTGCAGTCCGGCGACTCCGTGATCAACTCGGTCAAGGGCAAGAAAGAGCGCGTTGGTCGTATGGTGCAGATGCACGCCAACCAGCGTGAAGAAATCAAGGAAGTACTGGCCGGCGACATCGCTGCTCTGATCGGCATGAAGGACGTCACCACTGGTGACACCCTGTGCAACGCCGACAAGCCGATCATCCTCGAGCGTATGGACTTCCCTGAGCCTGTGATTTCGGTAGCTGTCGAGCCGAAAACCAAGCAGGACCAGGAAAAGATGGGTATCGCACTGGGCAAGCTGGCTCAGGAAGACCCGTCGTTCCGCGTCAAGACCGACGAAGAAACCGGCCAGACCATCATCTCGGGTATGGGCGAGCTTCACCTGGACATCCTCGTTGACCGCATGAAGCGCGAATTCAACGTCGAAGCCAACATCGGTAAGCCGCAGGTTTCCTATCGCGAGCAGATCACCAAAGACAACGTCGAAATCGAAGGCAAGTTCGTTCGTCAGTCCGGTGGTCGCGGTCAGTTCGGTCACTGCTGGATCCGCTTCTCGCAGCCAGACGTGGACGCACACGGTAACATCACCGAAGGCCTGGTTTTCACCAACGAGGTTGTGGGTGGTGTGGTTCCGAAGGAATACATCCCGGCGATCCAGAAGGGTATCGAAGAGCAGATGAAGAACGGCATCGTTGCCGGCTATCCGCTGATCGGCCTGAAGGCAACCGTGTTTGATGGTTCCTACCACGACGTCGACTCTAACGAGATGGCGTTCAAGGTGGCGGCCTCCATGGCGACCAAGCAACTCGCAGCCAAAGGCGGCGGTAAGGTGCTTGAGCCGATCATGAAGGTAGAAGTTGTGACCCCTGAGGACTACATGGGTGACGTGATGGGTGACCTGAACCGTCGTCGTGGTCTGATCCAGGGTATGGAAGATTCGGTGTCCGGCAAGGTTGTCCGTGCTGAAGTTCCGCTCGGAGAGATGTTCGGTTATGCGACCGACGTTCGTTCCATGTCCCAGGGTCGCGCGAGCTACTCCATGGAATTCTCCAAATACGCTGAGGCTCCGTCGAACATCGTCGAAGCGCTCGTTAAAAAACAAGGCTGATTCAGTCCTTTAGGCTAGGAGTTAATTGTCGTGGCTAAAGAAAAATTTGATCGTTCCCTTCCGCACGTCAACGTTGGCACCATCGGTCACGTTGACCACGGTAAAACCACTCTGACCGCAGCTCTGACTCGCGTCTGCTCCGAAGTTTTCGGTTCCGCAGTCGTTGAATTCGACAAGATCGACAGCGCTCCAGAAGAGAAAGCTCGCGGTATCACCATCAACACCGCTCACGTTGAGTACAACTCGACCATTCGTCACTACGCTCACGTCGACTGCCCAGGTCACGCTGACTACGTGAAGAACATGATCACCGGTGCTGCCCAGATGGACGGCGCGATCCTGGTTTGCTCGGCTGCCGATGGTCCGATGCCACAAACCCGTGAGCACATCCTGCTGTCCCGTCAGGTTGGCGTTCCGTACATCGTGGTCTTCCTGAACAAGGCTGACCTGGTAGACGACGCTGAGCTGCTGGAACTGGTCGAGATGGAAGTTCGCGACCTGCTGTCCACCTACGACTTCCCAGGCGACGATACCCCGATCATCATCGGTTCGGCTCGTATGGCGCTGGAAGGCAAAGACGACAACGAAATGGGCACCACCGCTGTCAAGAAGCTGGTTGAGACTCTGGATACCTACATCCCAGAGCCTGAGCGCGCTATCGACAAGCCGTTCCTGATGCCAATCGAAGACGTATTCTCGATCTCGGGTCGTGGTACCGTTGTTACCGGTCGTATCGAGCGTGGCATCGTCCGCGTTCAAGACGCCC
>NZ_JASCPN010000089.1:0-15498 GCF_029960155.1 Pseudomonas sp. PS01300
GCATACGACGGTGCATCCATTGCAGGAGCCGGCCTTGCCGGCGAAGGGGCACGTCAGGCCAAGGCTTTCTCGATAGCCTGCACCACCGTGGCATCATCCGGCGCAGTACGCGGCGCAAAGCGCGCCAGCACGCGGCCGTCCTTGCCTACCAGAAACTTCTCGAAGTTCCAGGTGATATCCCCCGGGAACTCGGCGCCTTCACCGGCCAGCAGGCGGTACAGCTGATGCCGCTCCGGGCCGTTGACCTCCAGCTTGCTGCCCAGCGGGAAACTCACCCCGTAGTTCAGGCTGCAGAACTGGGCGATCTCCTGCTCGCTGCCCGGCTCCTGCCCGGCAAACTGGTTGCACGGCAGGCCCAGCACGCTGAAGCCCTTGTCCTTGTAATGCTGGTAGAGATTCTCCAGCGCCGCATATTGCGGGGTCAGGCCACATTTGGAGGCGACATTGACCACCAGCACCACCTGCCCCTTGAACGGCGCCAATGGCAACTCCTGGCCATCCAGCGCCTGCAATTTCAGGTCGTGAAATGCACTCATGACGTACTCCCCTTTCCAGTTCCCGGCCAGTTACCGGCATCGGTCCCGGCTGGCGCAACAAATGCTGCCCACTAAAAAAGCGCCCGGCCAAGCCGTCTGCCTCCTGGGAGAACACGACAGACTTGCCCGGGCGCCTTAGCGACCTTCTGAGCTTAGCGCAGAAATCAGTGCTGATGGCCACCTTCGCCATGCACGTGACCATGGGCGATTTCTTCTTCGCTGGCATCACGCACGGCAACGACCTTGACCTTGAAGTTCAGGCGCTGGCCAGCCAGTGGGTGGTTGCCGTCGACGGTCACGTCGTCGCCGTCCAGGTCACGGATGGTCACGATCTGCATCTGGCCATCAGGCGCGGACGCGTGGAACTGCATGCCCACTTCCAGCTCGTCGACACCTTCGAACATGCTGCGGTTCAGGGTGCTGACCAGTTCGGCCAGGTATTCGCCATAGGCGTCTTCCGGCTCGATGGCAACGTCCAGCTCGGCGCCGGTATCCTTGCCTTCCAGGGCTTTTTCCAGGCCCGGAATGATGTTGCCTGCACCGTGCAGGTAAACCAGCGGCGCGCCGCCGTTGGAGCTATCGATGACCTCACCAGCGTCGTTGGTCAGGGTATAGTCGATGGAGACAGCCTTGTTGGCGGCGATCGGCATGGGGCGAGACCTTTTGCATAAGAATGTAGAACGAACAAGTGTAACCAACGCATCGCCTGAAAGCGAACGCAACCCGGACAAACGGGAAGCCGCTTTTCCCAGCCGGGTGCTGGGTTTTCATCAGGACGAGCATGGCCACTGGGTGGTCGAACTGTCGTGCGGGCATACCCAGCACCTGCGCCACGAACCGCCGTGGCAGTCGCGTGGCTGGGTGCTGGACGCAGACCTGCGCCAGCAACGAATCGGCCAGCCATTTGCCTGCGGCTGGTGCGCTCAGGGGGTCGATAGCGCTACCCTTGGCAATTGATTCTTTTGCAACAGCTCACTTCGAGAAGCTCGCATGCAGACATTTTTCATCGCGCCGACCGACTTTGGTGTCGGCCTGACCTCCATCAGCCTGGGCCTGGTGCGCACACTGGAACGCGCCGGACTCAAGGTCGGCTTCTTCAAGCCGATCGCCCAGCCCCACCCCGGCGACACCGGCCCGGAACGCTCCACCGAACTGGTCGCCCGCACCCACGGCCTCAAGCCGCCGCAACCGCTGAGCCTGGCGCATGTGGAACGCATGCTCGGCGATGGCCAGCTGGACGAACTGCTCGAAGAGATCATCACCCTGTACCAGCAGGCCTGCATCGGCAAGGACGTGCTGGTGGTCGAGGGCATGGTGCCGACCCGCCATGCCAGCTACGCCGCACGGGTCAACCTGCACCTGGCCAAGAGCCTGGACGCCGAGGTGATCCTGGTGTCGGCGCCGGAAAACGACGTGCTGGCCGAGCTGTCGGGCCGTGTCGAGCTGCAGGCCCAGCTGTTCGGCGGCCCGCGCGACCCCAAGGTGCTGGGCGTGATCCTCAACAAGGTGCGCAGCGACGAACCGATGGACACCTTCGCCAGCCGCCTGCAGGAGCATTCGCCCCTGCTGCGCAGCGGCGAGTTCCGCCTGCTGGGCTGCATCCCGTTCCAGGCCGGGCTCAACGACCCGCGCACCCGCGACGTGGCCGAGCTGCTCGGTGCCCAGGTACTCAACGCCGGCGACTACGAAACCCGGCGCATGAACAAGATCATCATCTGCGCCCGTACCGTGGCCAACACCGTGCCGTTGCTCAAGCCCGGCACGCTGGTGGTGACCCCGGGTGACCGCGACGACATCATCCTGGCCGTCAGCCTGGCGGCGATCAACGGTGTGCCACTGGCCGGCCTGCTGCTGACCAGCGACAGCAAGCCCGACCCGCGCATCCTCGAACTGTGCCAGGGCGCCCTGCTGGCCGGCCTGCCGGTGCTGTCGGTGAGTACCGGCTCCTACGACACCGCCAACCAGCTGAACCAGTTGAACAAGGAAATCCCGGTGGACGACCGCGAGCGCGCGGAGATCATCACCGACTTCGTGGCCAGCCACCTGGACGCCGACTGGCTCAACCAGCGCTGCGGCACCCCGCGCGAGATGCGCCTGTCGCCTGCGGTGTTCCGCTACCAGCTGATCCAGCGTGCCCAGCAGGCCAACAAGCGTATCGTGCTGCCCGAAGGCGCCGAGCCGATGACCGTGCAGGCCGCCGCCATCTGCCAGGCCCGCGGCATCGCCCGCTGCGTGCTGCTGGCCAGGCCCGAGGACGTACAGGCAGTGGCCCGCGCCCAGGGCATCAGCCTGCCCGAGGGGCTGGAGATTCTGGACCCGGACCTGATTCGCGAGCGCTACGTCGAGCCTATGGTCAGCCTGCGCAAGAGCAAGAGCCTGAACGCGCCGATGGCCGAGCAGCAGCTCGAAGACCCGGTGGTGATCGGCACCATGATGCTGGCCCTGGACGAGGTCGACGGCCTGGTCTCGGGCCTGGTGCACTCCACCGCCAACACCATCCGCCCGGCCCTGCAACTGATCAAGACCGCCCCCGGCTGCAGCCTGGTATCGTCGGTGTTCTTCATGCTGTTCCCCGAGCAGGTGCTGGTGTATGGCGACTGCGTGATGAACCCGCACCCCACTGCCGGCGAGCTGGCCGAAATTGCCCTGCAAAGCGCCGATTCGGCCGAAGCCTTCGGCATTACCCCACGGGTGGCGATGATCAGCTATTCCAGTGGCGATTCGGCCAGCGGCGAAGAGGTCGAGAAGGTGCGCGAGGCCACCCTGCTGGCCCAGGAAACCCAGCGTGGCCTGCAGATCGATGGGCCGTTGCAGTACGACGCCGCCGCCAACCAGGACATCGCCCGCCAGCTGGCGCCCAACAGCAAGGTGGCCGGACGCGCAACGGTGTTCGTGTTCCCCGACCTGAACACCGGCAACACCACCCACAAGGCCGTGCAGCGCAGCGCCGATTGCGTGAGCCTGGGGCCGATGCTGCAGGGCCTGCGCAAGCCGGTCAACGACCTGCCGCGTGGCGCCCAGGTCGACGACATCGTCTACACCATTGCCCTGACCGCGATTCAGGCCAACCGCTCGCTGGATAACTGACCATGCTCGCTTTTCTGCCCGCGCCCGTGCGCGGAGTCATCGGCTCGCTGCTGCTGGCCGCCAACACCATCCTGTGCTGCACACCGCTGTTCATCGTCAGCCTGTTCAAGCTGTGCCTGCCCTTTGCCGCCGCGCAGCGCGTCACCGACGAACTGATGCGGCACATCCACGAAGCCTGGATCAGCAACAACAAGGGCTGGATGAACCTGGTCGGGCGCACCCGCTGGGACATCGAGGGGCTGGCCGGGCTGGACTACCAGCACAGCTACCTGGTGACCAGCAACCACCAGAGCTGGGTGGACATCATGGTGCTGCAATACGTGCTCAACCGGCGTATCCGACCGCTCAAGTTCTTCCTCAAGCAGGTGCTGATCTGGGTGCCGGTGATCGGCCTGGCCTGGTGGGCGCTGGGCTTTCCGTTCATGAAGCGCTACAGCAAGGCCTACCTGGCCAAGCACCCAGAAAAACAGGGCAAGGACCTGCAGACCACACGCCGTACCTGCGCCAGGTTCCGTGGCAAGCCCACGGCGATCTTCAACTTTGCCGAAGGCACGCGTTTCACCCCCGCCAAGCATGCCGAACAGGGTTCGCCGTTCCGGCACCTGCTCAAACCCAAGGCGGGCGGCATTGCCTTCGTGCTGGATGCGATGGGCGAGCAACTGGAGTCGATCATCAACGTGACGATCCATTACCCGCAGGGCACACCGGGGTTCTGGGACCTGCTGTGCGGGCGGGTGGCGCGGGTGGAGGTGACGTTCGAGGCGCTGGCGATTCCCAAGGAATTCCTGGGACGCAGCTACGACCAGGATGAAGCCTACAGGCTGGCGTTCCAGCAGTGGATCAACCGGTTGTGGGAAGAGAAGGATGAACGGCTGGAGCGGATGCGCCAGCAGTGAGCCCTTCGCCGGCAAGGCCGGCTCCTACAACGGCGTGAGCCCCCTGTAGGAGCCAGCATTGCTGGCGAAAAGATTTACTGGTACTGCTGCCCAGGAATCGGCTTGAGGTTCACCTCCACCCGACGGTTCTGCGCACGCCCGTTGGCATCGGCGTTGCTCGCGATCGGCTGGTCCGGGCCCAGGCCACGCGCACTCACGCGCGAAGGATCGACGCCCTGGGAGGTCAGGTAGGTGCTCACGGCCTGTGCACGACGCTGCGACAGGTCCATGTTGTGCTGGCGACTGCCGGTGCTGTCGGTGAAACCGACCACTTCGATGGTGTTCTGGTTGAACTGCTTGAACGAGTTGGCCAGGTTGTTCAGCGGCGCGTAGAAGCTTGGTGCAATGCTCGCCGAGTCGGTGGCGAAGGTGATGTTGCCCGGCATGATCAGCTTGATCTGGTCGCCTTGACGCTGCACTTCGACACCGGTGTTGGCCATGCTCTCGCGCAGTGCCGCTTCCTGGCGGTCGGCGTAGTAGCCGTAGCCGGCGGCGGCGGCGCCCACCGCGGCGGCGCCGATCAACGCACCCTTGCCACGGTTGTTGTGGTCGATGGCGGCACCGGCAACGGCACCGGCCAATGCGCCCAGGCCGCCGTACTTGGCGGTCTTGCTCATCCCGGTGGAGCCTTGCGCCTGGCCCTGGTTGTCATAGGGGTTCTGACTGGCGCAGCCAGTCATCAGGGCAGCAGCAGTAGCGACGATAATCAGACGACGCATGGTGAACATGGACAAGCTCCTACAGAATTCGTGTATGCAGCGGACCGACGGCGGTTCCCTGCCAGGCTTGGAACGCGAGCTGCGATAAAAATTCCCTCGGGACAAACTGTAGTCTACTGGCTGCCACGGTAAACCCGAAAAGTGCGAAGCCGGCGGCCCCCCAAACAAACAGGATGTTCATCACGCGCACCGGTCCGAACCGAGTGCACGTCTGCGCCCTGCAAACTCGACGCTGTTCACCCCATGTGCGGCAACCGGAAACCTCCTACACCCGTTACAAAAATGACGTCAATTAGCCATCACCTCGACGCTTTTTTGCAGTATCCTGCGCCGCGTTTGTAGGAAACAGACGTTCTTTTTGCATAACGAGTGATGGATCACCCTCATGCTCTACCTCTTCCGTCGCCTGGCTTTCGGCCTGGCGCTGCTGCCGTTTTTCGCCTCGGCCGACCCGCTGCAAACCCCAGGCGACCGCGACCTGATCCGCGACCGCCAGGAGCGGCTGCTGCAAGAACAGCGCAAACGCCTGCAGGAGCTGCAAAGCCTCCCAGGCAGGGCTGCGCCCCAGGTGCCAGCCAGCACACCTGAAGACACCCGTTGCTTTACCATCCGTCACATAGTGCTCGAGGGCGCCGAGCACCTGGGCGAGCGCGAGCAGCGCCGTCTGCTCGAACCCTACGAAGGCCAGTGCCTGGGTGTCGGCCAGCTCAATGCGCTGCTCAAGGTGGTCACCGATCACTACCTCAACCGTGGCTACATCACTACCCGCGCCTACCTGCCCCAGCAGGACCTGTCCTCCGGCACCCTGCAGATCACTGTCGTCGAAGGGCGCCTGGACGGCCTGGACAGCTCCAGCCTGGCCAGCCCGCGCGAGCTGGCCATGGCCTTCCCCGGCACCACCGGCGAGGTACTGAACCTGCGCGAACTGGAGCAACTGGTCGACCAGCTGACCCGCCTGCCCTCGCGCCAGGCGCAACTGGAACTGGTGCCGGGCGACGAGGTGGGCAGCAGCCGGGTGCAGTTGCAGGGGCAGCGCGACAAGCCCTGGCGCGTGTCGGCCACGCGCAACAATGACGGCGACCGCAGCAGCGGTGAACAGCAAATGGGCCTGGGCCTGGACTGGGACAGCCCACTGGGCCTGGCCGATCAGTTCAGCCTGAGGGCCAATCAGGACGCGGTCAGCGACCACTGGCGCCACTCCGACAGCCAGTACCTGAACTACAGCGTGCCATGGGGCTGGTGGACCTTCACCTACAGCTACAACCAGAGCTACTACCGTACCCGCGACGATTCCAGCGGCTTTCCCTTCAAGCTCGATGGCGACAGCCAGATGCACCAACTGCGCGTCGAGCGCGTGATACACCGCGATGCCCTGAGCAAGACGGCGGTCAACCTCGGCATCAGCCACCTGCGTACCAACAACTACCTGGACGACAGCCTGATCGACGTGTCGAGCACGCGCCTGAGCGAAAGCCAGCTGGGCGTGAACCATGGGCGGCGCATCGGCACCGCCTTCCTCAACCTCGACGCCGGCTGGCAGCAAGGCATCGGCGCCTTCGACGCCCAGGGCGCGGGCGACCCGCACGGCACCGAACCGGTTGCCCGCTACAACAAATACAGCCTGACCCTGAGCTACCTGCAGCCGTTCACCCTGTGGGGCGAAGCCTTCAGCTTCGACAGCCTGGCCACCGGCCAGCGCAGCGAAGACCCGCTCTACAGCCCGCAGCGCATCAGCGTGGGCGGGCTCAACTCGGTACGCGGGTTCAAGCAGCAGACCCTCACCGGCAACAGCGGCGGCTACTGGCGCAACCAGTTGCGCTGGCGTCGCCCGGTGAGCTGGGCGCCCTTGCAGCCCTTCGTGCAGGAGTACGGCGCGGCACTGGCCTACGACGTGGGCGTGATAAAGGGCGACCACAACAACCCCGACACCCATGGCCGCCTGAGCGGCAACGCCGTGGAACTGAACCTGCGCGGGCAGTACTTCGCCGCCAGCGTCAGTTTTGCCCGCTCGTTGCAGCGGCCCGACAGCCTCGAACGTCGTGAACACCCGATCTACGTGCGCATGGACGCGTTCTTCTGACCGGCCCCCCAGCCGATTAACGTGCCCTGATGGAGGGGCACCGATTTTCCGGAGTTTTGACATGGACGCCCGCAGCCCGTTGAACCAGTACCTGGCCCTGATCGTTGCCGGGGTCATGTTCCTCAACCCGATCGTCGCCACCGCCGCGCAGGTTACCGTGGATGCGGCGGCCAAGGCCGGCACCACGGTGGGCGCAGCCGGCAACGGGGTGCCCATCGTCAACATCGCCCGCCCCAACGGCAGCGGTCTGTCGAGCAACACCTTTCGCGACTACAACGTCGGCAAGCAGGGGCTGATCCTCAACAATGCCACCAACAAGACCCAGAGCACCCAGCTGGGCGGCATCATCGTGGGCAACCCCAACCTCAAGGGCCAGGCGGCCAAGGTCATCCTCAACCAGGTGACCGGGGGCAACCGCAGCACCCTGGCGGGCTACACCGAAGTGGCCGGCTCCGCTGCGCGGGTGATCGTGGCCAACCCCCACGGCATCACCTGCAACGGTTGCGGCTTCATCAATACCCCGCGCGCCACGCTGACCACCGGCAAACCGATCATGGACGGCGAACGCCTGGACCGCTTTCAGGTCGATGGCGGCGACATCGCGCTCGAAGGCGCCGGGCTCAATGCCAGCAATGTCGAACAGTTCGACCTGATCACCCGCAGCGCCAAGCTCAACGCCACGTTGCACGCCCAGCAACTGAACATCGTCACCGGACGCAACGACGTCAAGGCCGACAGCCTGCAGGTCACGCCACGGGCGGACGACGGCAGCGGCAAACCCTTGCTGGCCATTGACAGTTCCGCACTGGGTGGCATGTACGCCGGCGCCATCCGCCTGGTGGGCACCGAAAAGGGCGTGGGGGTGAAACTGGCCGGCAACATGGCCTCCACCGCCAGTGACGTGCAGATCGACGTGAACGGCAAGCTGAGCCTGGGCAATGTCACCGCCGAGCGCGACCTGAAAATCGCCGCCCACCAGGTGGAGCTCGAAGGCAAGACCTACGCAACGCGCAACGCCGAGATTCGCAGCGCCGAGCAACTGGTCAACCGGCAAAGCCTGGCTGCTCGCGAACGCATCGACGTGGCAGCCAGGCAGATCGACAACCGCGGCGTGATCGAAGCCGGTGTCGAAGCCAACAACACCCGCAACAACCGCGGCGACCTGCACCTGGCCAGCCAGGACCTGCGCAACAGCGCCAGCGTGGTTGCCAGCCGCCAACTCGAAGTGACCGCCCGCGCCAACCTGGACAACCAGGGTGGCAGCCTGAAGGGCGCTACCACCACGGTGACCGCCGGCAAGCTGGACAACCGCCAGGGCCAGGTACTGGCCAGCCACACCCTCACGCTCAAGGCCGACACGCTGGACAACCGCGACAAGGGCCTGCTGCATAGCCAGCGCAGCACCGTGGTGCAGGCCAACTCCGGCCTGAACAACCAGGGTGGTCGAGTGATCGGCCTCGACAGCCTGGCCATTGACGCACCGCAGCTGGACAACAGCAACGCAGGATTGCTGGCCAGCAACCGGCAGGTGGTGATTCAAAGCCACGCGCTGAACAACCAGGCCGGCGAGGTTTCCGGCGCACGCAACGAAGTGCGCAGCGCCAGCGTGAACAACCAGGGCGGCAAACTGCTTGGAGGCGACGTGCTGCTGATCGCCAGCGCTGCCATCGACAACCGCCTGGGCCTGATCTCGGCCAGTCAGCACCTGGACATCCAGGGCCTTGGCCTGAACAACAGCAACAAGGGCGCCCTGCTCAGTCAGGGCACGCTGAACACCCGCATCAGCGGCCTGCTGGACAACCGCAACCAGGGCAACGTGGTGAGCGAAGGCGCGCTGCAGGTCACGGCCGGCCAACTGAACAACAGTGGCAGCGGCCTGCTGTCGAGCAAGGCCACACTGACGCTTTCGGGTGAGCGGCTGGACAATCGAGGCGGTGTACTGGTTGCCGATCAGGGACTGACGGTGGTCGGCGACACCCTCGACAACAGTGGCGGCGGCAAAGCCAGCACCCAGGCCGACCTGGTCGTTGACGTGGGCACGCTGCGCAACCATGACGCCGGCAAGCTGCTCGGCCAGGGCCGCGTGACCCTCGACGCCAAGCACATCGACAACCAGCGCGCCGGGCAGATCGTCGGCAACGATGCGGTGACTATCACCACCCACGACCTGCTCAACCAGCAAGGTGTGGTGTCGAGCATCGGCACGGTGGGCATCACAGCTACCGGGCAACTGGACAACACCAGCGGCAAGGTCATCGGCGACAGCGGCCTGACCCTCACCGTGCAGCGTCTGCTCAACCAGAGCAAGGGCCTGCTGGCTGGACGCGATGGGGTAGTACTGCGCGGCGCCGAGTTGCTCAACAGCGATGCCGGCCGGGTCAGCAGCCTGGCTTCGGTCGATATCGAACTCAGCGGCACGCTGGACAACAGCGTGGGCGGCGAGCTGGTCAGCGAGGGCCGCCTGAGCCTGAGTGCAGCTCAGTTGGACAACCACAACAAGGGCCTGGTATCGGCCATCGATACCTTGAATGTGGTCAGCCACGGCGCCCTGAACAACCAGGGCGGGACCCTGGTGACCGACGCCGCGTTGTCGATCCGCAGCGCGAACCTGGACAACCGTCATGGCGGCGCAATCAGCGCGGTGGGCGCACTCGAGCTGCGCAGTGGCGGGCTCGACAACCGCGACAAGGGCCGCATCGGCAGCGACACCGGCATCACCCTGCATGGCGCCCAGTTGTACAACGGCGAACAGGGCCGCATCACTTCCAGGGGCAAGATCGAGGCCACCCTCAGCGGGCTGGACCAGCGCGATGGCGGCTACCTGTTCAGCGCAACCGGCATCAGCCTGGACCTGCAGGGCGGCACACTGATCAACCGCGACAAGGGCGTGATCGCCAGCCCCGGCCAACTACTGCTGCGCCAGATCGGCGCGCTGGACAACAGCGCCGGTGGCGAGATATCCAGTGACCTCGGCTACAGCCTGCACACCGATCGCCTGGACAACCAGGGCGGGCGCCTGATCAGCGCCGACAGCCTCATCCTGCGCATCGCCAACGCCCTGGACAACAGCCGCAACGGCGTACTGTCGGCGGGCGCCGGGCTGGATATCGAAGCCGGCAGCCTGAGCAACACCCATGGCGGCACCCTGGCCAGCCGTGGCGACATCGGGCTGACCCTCGAAGGCCTGCTGGCCAACCAGCATCAGGGCACCCTGTCGGCAGGCGGCAATCTGCGCCTGAACAGCGGCGTTTTCGACAACAGCGACCAGGGGCTGGTATCCGCCAACCTGGGCTTGCACATCGACACCGGCACCCTGGACAACAGCCAGGGCGGCCAGTTGATCAGCCAGGGCGATGCACGCATCGACAGCACTACGCTGGATAACCGCAGTGGCGCCATCACCAGCGCCAAAGCCTTGCTGTTGAACAGCACCGACCTGCGCAACGGCGCCTACGCCAACGCCCTGCCCGGTGGCCGCATCAGCAGTGACGCCAACCTCACGATCACTGCCCGCCACCTGGACAATGGCCCGCGCGGCGAACTCTCGGCCAAGGGCGACCTGCGCCTGAGCGTACAGCGACTGATCCAGCAGCAAGGCCGCCTGATCGGCGAACAGGCCGTGCACCTGAACCTGCAAGGCGGCACGCTGGACAACCAGGGCGGGCTGATTCACGCCCGCGGCCCGCTGACCTTCGAGCACCTGGGGCTGGTCGACAACAGCAATGGCGGTGAGATATCCAGCGAGCAGGCATTCAGCCTGCTCGCCACGCAACTCGACAACCAGCACAAGGGCCGCCTCATCAGCGCGGGCACATTGCAGGTCGAGGCCACCAGCATCGACAACAGCAACGCGGGGCTTGTCTCGGGCCTGCAGGGCCTTGAGGTCAGGGGCACTACGCTGGACAACCGCGGCGCCGGCACCCTCTCCAGCCAACATGGCCGCCTCGACGTGCACCTTGAAGACACCCTGGACAACCGCGACCAGGGCGCACTGGTCAGCCTTGGCAGGCAGCAGATCACTGCCACGCGCCTGGATAACCGACACGGCATCATCGCCGGCGAAGCCGATGTGACCCTGAGCATCGACGGCCGGCTCGACAACAGCCAGGGTGGCCTGATCGCGGCCACCCAAACCCTGAGCCTGAACCGTACCAGCAGCGTGATCGACAACAGCGGCGGCCAGCTCAATGGCCAGCGCCTGGAAATCGACGGCAAGCAGCTGAACAACCAGAACGGCCAGGTGACCAGCCAGGGCGCACTGCGCGTCACCCTGCTCGGCGCGCTGCTCAACACCCAGGGCGCACGCCTGGCCAGTGGCGGCGACCTGCTGTTAAACAGCGCCAACCTCGACAATCGCGGCGGCAGGCTGGTCAGCCAGGCCTTGCTGCGCATCGACGCCGACAGCCTGAACAACAGCGCTGGCGGCACACTGGCCAGCCAGCAGAACCTGGTATTACGTCTGAAGGGCGACCTGCTCAACCAGCAGGACGGCCTGGTATTCAGCGAACGCGGCAGCCTCGACATCCAGGCCCAGGCCCTCGACAACCAGGCGGCGAGCCTCAAGGCCCAGGGCAATATCCTGCTGCGCCTGGGCGACGACCTGCGCAATCAGGGCGGGCGCGTGGACAGCGTGGCCGGCAACCTCGATATCCACAGCACCCACCTGAACAACAGCGCCGGCGGCATGCTCAATAGCAGCCAGGGCCGGCTCACGCTGGTCAGCGGCCTGCTCGACAACAATGCTGGCACCCTCCAGGCCCAGACGCTGGACCTCGAGGCCCGCGACGGCCTGCACAACCGCAAGGGTTTCATCTCTGCCTTGTCCGGCGACAACCGCATCGCCACCGCCACATTCGACAACCAGGGCGGCGGGCTGTATGCCGCAGGATGGCTGGGTGTGAACGCCGGGCAGTTCCTCAACCAGGCCGGCAAGGTGGGTGCCGGGCGCATCGACTTCGACCTGTCGGGCCTGCTCGACAACCAACTGGGCCAGCTCGAGAGCGAGGCTGACCTGGCCCTGCGCAGCCAGACGCTGAACAACGCCAATGGCAGCCTGCGCGCGCTGGGGCGCAGCGGCACCACCCTGATCAGCACCCGCGAGACGTTCAACAACAACGCTGGCCTGCTGGAAACCGCCAACCAGCACCTGGACCTGCAAGTCGCCGGCCTGAGCAACAACAGCGGGCAGTTGCTGCACACCGGTAGCGGCAACTTCGGCCTGGCCGCCGACAAGGTGATGCGTGCGGGCGGCCTGCTGTACACCAACGGCCTGCTCGACATCAAGGCCGCCAACTGGACCAACAGCAGCGTATTGCAGGCCGCGCGCCTGAACCTGGACATCGGCCAGTTCACCCAGACCGCGAGCGGCAAGCTGCTGGCGGCGCAGAGTTTCACCGGCAAGGGGGTCAATTGGCGCAACGACGGCCTGCTGGCCAGCGACGGCAGTTTGCGGCTCGACCTCACCGGCACCTACAACGGCACCGGGCGCACCACCAGCCTGGGCAACCTGACCCTGAACGCGGCCAGCATCGACCTTGCCAGCACCAGCACCCTTACCGGGGGCGCCACCAGCGTGGTGAGCGCCACCAACACCTTGACCAACCGCGGGCGGATCACCTCGGCGGGCAATCTGACCGCCACGGCCGGCACGCTCGACAACTACGCCACCCTGGGCAGCGCCACGGCCTTGCGCATCAATGCCGACACCCTGCGCAACGACCGCGGGCTGATCTTCAGCGGCAACGATATGACGCTGCGGGTAGGCACCTTCACCAACACCTATGCCGACCTGTACAGCCTCGGCGGGCTGAGCATCGCCCGTGATGACCGAGGTACCCGTGCCACGCACGTGGAGAACATTTCCGGCAGCCTGGAAAGCGCCGGCAACATGAGCCTGCTGGCCGACACCCTGATCAATCGCAAGGACAAGCTCACGGTCCGGACCGAACGGGTATCGGGGAGCATCAACACCTATGCCGACGACCATTGCAAGGGCAAGGGCTGCGAGTTCCAGTTCACCGCCGTCGAGATCTCCCACGATGTCATCGACCAGGACAGCCAGGCCGCATCGATCACCACAGGTGGCAGCCTGACGTTCAGCGGCAACGAGTTCAGCAACCGCTACAGCAGCGTCTCTGCCGCCCGCAACATCAGCATCGACACTGCCGTACTCAACAACGTTGGCGTGAGCGGTGGCGAGCAGCGCAACTTGAACGGCAGTTTCTACAGCCGTAACCGGTCGCACTATTCCGGCTTCATGCAAAAGAAGAACGCGTTCAACCAGTCCGGCGTACCCGGCATGGAAACCCTGGACCAATTCCTGGCCGCCGGCGGCTACCCCGGCAAAGGCGTATACAGGTTGAGCGACAACCGCACGCCCATCGCTGGCGCCGTGGTCTCCCCTGCCGTCATCCAGGCTGCGGGCGCCGTCACCATCAACGCCACCGAGCGCATCGACAACAGTGTGGTGCGCGCCAATGCCAGCGGGGTCGGCAGCATCGGCCAACGCGGTGCCAATGCCGACAAGGCCACCGCGCAAACCTCGGTACGTGCCATTACCTCGCAGTTGCCGCCCGACCTGGCACAGCGCCAGGTCAACCCGGTCACGCTGCCAAGCTTCAGCCTGCCGCAGGGCGAGCATGGCCTGTTCCGCCTTAGCGGGCAGACCGGCCAGACAGCCCAGGCCAGCGGTGCACTGGCCGCAGGTGCCGACCTGACTCAGCACGGGCAAGCCGGCACGCTGGGCAGCCTGGCCAACACTGCCACCGGCAACGCCGGCCAGGGTCACTGGGCAGGCCCTGACGCACAGGCTGCCAGCGTTGCCGGGCAAACCGGTACGGGCCTGGACGGCCTGCCGGCAGGCGTGAAGCTGGTACAGGGCGTGCCAACCCCGGCAACTGCCAGCCAGCCGCACAAGTACCTGGTGGAAACCAACCCGGTGCTCACCGACCTGAAGAAATTCCTCAGTTCCGACTACCTGCTGGGCAGCCTCGACATCGACCCCGACGCCACCAAGAAGCGCCTGGGCGACGGCCTGTACGAACAGCGCCTGATCCGCGAAGCGGTAGTGGAGCGCACCGGGCAGCGCTTGATCGCCGGGCTGGACAGCGACGAGGCGATGTTCCGCTACCTGATGGACAACGCCATTGCCAGCAAGGATGCGCTGAGCCTGAGCGTAGGCGTGTCGCTGAGTGCCGAGCAGGTGGCCGCCCTCACCCACGACATCGTGTGGATGGAAACCATCGAGGTCAACGGCGAGCAGGTGCTGGCCCCGGTGCTCTACCTGGCCCAGTCCGAAGGACGCCTGGCGCCCAACGGCGCGTTGATCCAAGGGCGCGATGTCAGCCTGATCAGCGGCGGCGAGCTGAACAACGTCGGCACCCTGCGCGCCAGCAACAACCTTTCCGTCACCGCCGGCAACATCGACAACAGCGGCCTGATGGAAGCCGGCCAGCGCCTCGACCTGCTGGCCACCGATTCCATCCGCAACAGCGCCGGCGGCATCCTCAAGGGCCGCGACGTGAGCCTGTTGGCCCTGACCGGCGATGTCATCAACGAGCGCAGCGTCACCCGCCTGGACGATCGTGTCGGCGGCGAGCATGTGGTGCAGAACATCGTCAACAATGCGGCGCGCATCGAGGCTGCCAACGACCTGACCCTCTCGGCCGGTCGCGACATCGGCTTTGTCGGTGGCGTGGCCACCGCCGGCGGCAACATTGCGCTGAGCGCCGAGCGCGACCTCTACATCGCCAGCCAGCAAGTCACCGACAGCCACGAGTACCAGCGTCGCCGCGTCAGCGGCTACGACAGCACCACCACCCAGTACGTCAGCCAAGTGCAGGCTGGCGGCAGCTTCAGTGCCTCGGCCGGGCAAGACCTGTCGGTCATCGCCAGCGAGATCGAGGCACGTCGCGACATCGCCCTGGAGGCTGGGCGCGACGTGTTCATCGCTGCTGCGGCAGACGAAGACCATGCCTATTCCAAAGGCAGAAAAGGCAACACCAAAACCGAGAAACAGCACGACAGCGTGCGCCAGCAGGCGGCCGAACTGACTGCCGGCGGCTCGCTCAGCATCGAGGCCGGCGACAACCTGCTGATGGTTGCCAGCAAGGCCACGGCGGGCGGCGAGGCCTACATCTCCG
>NZ_JASCPN010000008.1:0-144328 GCF_029960155.1 Pseudomonas sp. PS01300
CCACCAAGATCGCTGGCATGGACCACGGCAGCATGGCCGGTATGGACCATAGCAAGATGGCTGGCATGGACCACGGCAGCATGGCCGGTATGGACCATAGCAAGATGGCTGGCATGGACCACGGCAGCATGGCCGGTATGGACCATAGCAAGATGGCTGGCATGGACCACGGCAACATGACCGGTATGGACCAAAGCAATATGGCCGCCAGCGGTGCCATGCAGAACCATCCCGCCTCCGAAACAAACAACCCTCTGGTCGATATGCAGACCATGACCCCTACGCCAAAGCTGAGCGATCCGGGGATCGGGCTTCGCGATAACGGGCGTCGGGTTCTCACGTATTCGGATTTGCGTAGCACCTTCATCGACCCTGACGGCCGGGAACCTGGCCGGACAATCGAACTGCACCTTACCGGGCATATGGAAAAGTTCGCTTGGTCCTTCGATGGGATCAAGTTTTCTGACGCAGAGCCGCTGCGGCTCAAGTACGGCGAGCGCCTGCGTATTACCTTGGTCAACGACACCATGATGACTCACCCCATCCATCTGCACGGCATGTGGAGTGACCTGGAGGATGAGGACGGCAATTTCATGGTGCGAAAACACACGATCGATATGCCGCCTGGCTCGAAACGAAGCTATCGCGTAACCGCAGATGCACTCGGGCGCTGGGCCTATCACTGTCACCTCATGTACCACATGGAGATGGGCATGTTCCGAGAAGTCCGCGTGGACGAATGAACTGGAGATACGAGATGAGCAAACCAATGAAACGAAGCGCCTTTTTCCTCTCTGCCGCGATGGTTGGCCTGCTCGCGGTGTACGCCCCGTCTTCCTGGTCCAGTGACAACCATGATCAGCACTCTCAAAAGTCGTCCAACGCGGCGCAATCGAACGGCTCGAAGAGCAAGCAAGCCCAGGGCATGAACCATGAAGGCATGGATCACGGCTCCATGAAAGGCATGGATCATGGCTCTATGGAGGGCATGGATCATGGTTCCATGGAAGGAATGGATCACAGCAAAATGATGGAATCGCATGGCAGCGACAAAGCTAAGGCAGGGAAAAATGGCCAATAGCGTTGCACGACCATCGCTGCTGGCATTCGCCGTTTCTTTAGGTGTGCTGGGCGTTTCGCCCAGCTTCGCCGCTGAAATGGATCATTCCGGAATGGACCACTCGGCAATGGGCCACGGTGCCATGCAGATGGACCACGCCTCATCACAGGCTGCGATGCCGGGCATGGACCACAGCCAGATGGGCGCGAGCAAGCAACCCACGCAACCTGCACCCGTTGATCACAGCAAAATGGGCCATGGCCAGCCCAAAGCGAAACCCGCCTCGATGGACCACAGCAAGATGGACCATGGAAGCATGAAAGGCATGGATCACGGGTCCATGGAAGGCATGGATCATGGCGCGATGGGTCATTCCACGATGGGAAACGGGAACGCTGATTCGCCGACCCCGACCAGCCGTACGCCAATCCCGGTGCTGACTGATGCCGACCGGCAGGCTGCCTTCCCCCCGCTTGACGGGCACAAAATGGATGACAGCGGGTTCAACAGCTTTTTCTTGCTAGACCAACTGGAATACCAAGATGCCGATGAAGGTAGCACGCTTGCTTGGGATGCATCCGGCTGGGTGGGCGGCGATATCAATAGGCTCTGGATTCGCTCGGAAGGTGAACGAACCAATGGTGTGACTGAAGATGCTGAGCTGCAGCTCCTCTATGGCCGCTCGGTAAGCCCGTGGTGGGATGTTGTCGCCGGCGTCCGGCAGGATTTCAAACCGGAGGATCCGCAGACCTGGGCTGCGTTCGGTATTCAGGGCCTGGCCCTGTATGACTTCGAAGCTGAAGCCACCGCCTTTATCGGCGAGAACGGTCAAACCGCTGCCCGTCTGGAGGGCGAGTACGACATCTTGCTAACCAATCGTTTAATTCTTCAGCCAACCGCTGAGGCCAACTTTTATGGCAAGAACGACCCGGAACGCGGCGTCGGCTCTGGCCTGGCAAACACCGAAGTCGGGCTGCGGTTACGGTACGAGATTGTTCGCCAGTTCGCGCCATACATAGGTGTCACCTGGAGCCGTTCCTACGGCAAAACCGCCGATTTCATTCGGGATGAAGGCGGGGACGTGGACGAAGCTCGTTTTGTGGCCGGTATTCGGATGTGGTTTTGAGAACTCAACATGAAAAAAACAATTACAACGCTGGTGGCGGCAGGTGCTGTTACTAGCGCAGCAGTGCTAGGTGCTGCTTACTTCGGTCTCGTGAACGTTGGTGCGGACGACCCACACTTCCCCGCTGTGCATGCGTTTTTGGCCATGGCGCGGGATCGCTCGATTGAAGTCCGAGCAAGCGACATTGAGGTGCCAAACCTTAAAGATCCTGCTCTCATCCAAGCAGGGGCAGGCAACTACAACGCCATGTGTATCGGTTGCCACCTCGCGCCAGGGGTGGAGAAAACTGAACTCAGCCAAGCCCTATACCCATCCCCACCAAACCTCACCGAGATAGGTGTAAGCGGTGACCCTGCTGCTGCGTTTTGGACCATCAAGCACGGTATCAAAGCGACAGGCATGCCAGCCTGGGGTAAGAGCATGGACGACCAGTACATCTGGGGAATCGTCGCGTTCCTGGACCAGCTACCGCAACTCAATGCTGAGCAGTACCAGATGATGGTCGCTTCCAGTGGTGGTCACCAACATGGCGGTGGCGAAAGCGATATGCATAACCATGAAGGCCAACACGGTGGTGCGAAATCAGGTCATGGAAATCATGATGATTCCGCAGCAAACGGCGTGGCTGAGGAAAGTCATGATCATGGCAGTTCGCATTCGGAGTCTTCATCAGTAGCGGAGCACCACGGTGAACACGAGTCCGGCGAGGCGCACTCGGACCACCACACAGGTTCTACTCCCAAAACCCATGTGCACAAAGACGGGAAGGAGCACACTCATGACAAGTAAGCGCCGCTTCCTCGGTTTAAGTACCGCAGCGTCACTTCTAATCGCCTCAGCCGCCTTTGCTGCGGAGCCCCTGACTATCGATGTGCACCGGGACGCTAATTGCGGTTGCTGTAAGAAATGGATAGCGCACTTGGAGGCAAACGGCTTCAAGGTCGTCGACCACGTTGAAACGGACATGAGGGCGGTGAAGCAAGAGCTAGGAGTAGCTCCGAGGCTGGCTTCGTGTCACACCGCGGTTATCGATGGCAAGTTTGTGGAAGGTCACGTCCCCGCAGCCCAGGTGCAGGAGCTCATAAAGCGCAACGACCTGGCAGGCGTCGCGGTACCTGGCATGCCCGCTGGCTCACCAGGTATGGAGGTTGATGGCATGAAACACGCCTATCAAGTCATCGGCCTCACCAAGAGTGGGGACGATCAAGTAGTTGCCAGTTATCCTGACACGTAATGCAAGATGCCCCGGGGGAAGGGCTTCTGCCGGCCAGCCGACCAGCTGCAGCGCTGGTCGTGGTCAGCTTACTCCAAGACTTACCCTGTCCCTTCGGTCAGTTTTGACCTCTACAGTTAATTCCAGCAGAGCGATATTCGAGGATTTTCAACTCACCTGTTGAGTCCTCGTAATTCATCTGTGTCGGCATCACGTCGCAGCTACCTTTGAGCGAAGTCATACTGATAACTCTCGCCACATCCAGTTTCATTCCGTAGCGATAATGGATCACTTCAGGTGGTTTTTTTCCATTGGCAGCGGCGTAGGCACGCATTGCTTGCTCATTTGCCTGAATCATCTTTCCGTGTAAGCGATCAGATCCTCCTTCAGCTAAAGCGGATGAGGAGGCGATTACGAGCATGAGGGCGGCAATGCTTTTAGCGGTGTTCATTTCTGTTACTCCATGAAGACATGAGTGAAGCTTACCGACTGGGAGCTGTCATCCACGTGATCCAGGAATTACATGTTTGTAAGCAGGCTATCGATAATGATGGCTCTGAATACACGTGAAAGCCGCGTCGTTTCAGGCTGCGACAGTTTTAATTCTCTAGCGAATCAGTCTGAACCGGCGTTTTGGGTGATTGCGACAGTTTTGCGTTTCCTCTCCAAATGGCTGCAGGCCGCGAAAGACGGGACCCTCTAGCGACAGTTTTAATTCTCTAAATCCACCACCCGCAGAAAATTTCGTCACGCCCCAGAATGGGAATTTGCATTCGGGGCGCACCACGATTCATCTCGTGCCAGAAGCCGCCTGCAGTGCAATCAATTGGCGAGCCAAGACTCGACTACCTCAGCGCCATACTCGTTTTTCCAGGCCTTAAGCGTACGCTGATTACCACCCTTGGTCTCAACAACCTCTCCGCTGTGTGGATTCTTGTAGACCTTCACTTCGCGTGGTTTCCGAGAGGTTTTTGGGGCCATATCAGTGGAAGCCACCGCTTGCGGATCGAGGATCAGCACCACTTGGCGCAGGCCGTAGCCATACTCGTTGAGCAAACTGCGCAGCTTCGTTTCAAATTCCATTTCCTGCTTCAGGGCAGAGTCATTTTTCAGCGCTTCCAGCTCCGCCAGTTGGGCTGCGAGCTGTTGTTCGAGCAGGCGGAATTCAGCGAGACGGGACATAAGATTCTCCAAAATGGGTTCGATGATTTTAGCAATCAAGAAAGAAAGCGTGCTAACTATCTTGATCCCACATGCCTGAATCGGCAATCACGAGGCTGAGCGATCGGTGTGGATAAAAACGTGATGGCTTCAGGATCGTCGATCTGGGCGGCTTCACTTGCGAGGTAATCGATCAGCTTTTTGCTTCTTACCCAAACGTACTGCCGGCAAGCCGCGTTTGGAATGGATGGCCCCGCAACGGGGCGAAACCTGGCCTCCCAAAGGTGCTTGAACGCCTCCCTGGTCGACTTCCCCAAATACACCGCAATCTCCGGTCCCAAGATATAGCCACGCCTGAATCTGTCGATGGCTTGAGGCTTAACCATCAATTGCGTACGCCGGCCTCGTTCGACAGCAGTGCTCCATAGCAGACCCAGTCGAACGAACGCGTATGCGCATTGTTCTTTGACGCCTAACAGCGCAGCAGCCTTGACTACCGACAGGCCGGGAAAGACCGGACTCTTGTTCTCAGCTCGGGCTTGTTGCCACGCTGCAAAATCTTGCGGCTTGAGTAACCACGCCCCTACCGCAACCGAGCCATTCTCAGCTGGGCCGTAAGCGCGAAGTTCACCTGCACGTATTGCCTGAACCAACTCGACCAACCCACCCCCCTTGGGCAGAGAATGCTTGGCCAAGTAGTTGATCGACACCAGGCTCTGGTCAGAGCTGGTAGGCAGCTTCTCATCAATCAATTCGTTGATCGAGCGGCAGTCAATCAGCCACCTTTCGCCTGGGCGCGGTTCTCCACCAAAGAACTGGAGGGTACCACCAGCTAGCAGCTGCCTAACCCGATTGCGACAGAGGCTTAGCAAAGTCGAGGTTTCTTTCATATCAGCCACGCCCTGGAGATGCTGCGAGATTGCCTTCAAATGATCCAGGTCCACGACCGTAAAGACTCGATCTTCATGGACCTTCTCCCGATAGGCGATTTGTCCCTCCTGATGAAGGCGTTTTATGACTGATACCCCGAGACCACAAGCTTCAGCAGCAGAATCGAACGACACCCAACGATGTCTCTCAATCGTCTCCTCACTCAAATTGCGATTTCGCTTCGCTAACGGTGCTTCCCACGCATGCTGCAGAAATGATTCGAACTCTCGACGAAGAAAGTCAAAACAAGAGTCATCCAGATCACGGTGGATGTCGTGGTATATCGGGCCGAACGATCTGCTGAGCGTCCAATGTTCGTTATCGGAATGGACTGCCTTGAGGCCACTCAGCAGTTCTCTGAATGCGAGAGGCCAGTTCATGAGAACCACGCCCGCCGCGTTTGCCATAAGCCGCGATATCTCTAGCGAACCCGAATCAGCAACCTTCAGCGGCTGGGTTCTTTCCGTAGGCAAACTTCTGACAGCGAGACGCGATGACAACTCGTGAAACTGTTCGTAGGTGAGGGCCGCCAATCCCGCGTCAGCTGGCAACGAGTCGGCGTAAAACCTATCTTCAAAGCCAGAGGTGAGCCAGGCGGCCGTATCACTCGCCGGCGCGATCTCAAAATTGGTCCCACTCAATGAGGTGCCACACGCTTGGCAACTATTCGCACTCATTGCGCTTGGATCGGTTTCCTTCAGACAGTTGGGGCACCGCCCGTGGAGTTCAGTGCCGTGGACAGAACACGTCGTAACCAGGGTCAAGCCCCAGCTTTCTCTCCAATAACCGGCTTCGCCCAAACAGATCGGACAGTAACGAGCGTGATGAGTCGTCCATAACTTGACCCCCTTGGGCCTTGGATCACGAAACTCAGCAGATACCGCAGGCCAGCTCAGTGGTCCTTCCATCATCTGCAGCCAGTCCGCAACATCGGTCTCGTCGGCTCGTGCAAAGGCGGTGAGCAGTTCCTTTCTGGGTAATCCGTTGGCTTTCGCCAGGCGCTGCAGGTACCCCAAAAGACTTTCGTCTTGGTGTGGTCGTGGGTTGATTAAAAGACCAAACATTCCTACACATCCATGAAATCGAAGACATAAAAATCAGGGGAGTAGAGCCGGGCCGATAAGCCCGGCCCTTGGCCGTCAGGTACTGCTCTCTTCGAACGTCTCAAACGGCTCCCGCTTCCCGAACAGAGGCTGGAAATTGAAGCTCGCACTGAAGGGGTTTCGATCCTCGGTGGCGTAGCTCCAAACCTCGTCTTCAAAAGCCTGGGCCAGCACAGGAAGTTCAATCCCGACAAGGTCCTGGACTTGAACCAGCCAAACAGCCCTGTCCACAATCTTGATGAGGTAGTCGATCAATCCATAGGAAGCCAGGTAGAAGCGTTTAATCATCGCTGGCTCTACAAAACTGATGGTTTGAACAGGCAGTTCGCCCTCGATTGCCTGCAACAACATCACGAAATGAAGAGACGTATTAGCGGAGAAGGTGAAGCGATCGTATGCCACCGTGGCCGAAAACCTGCGTCGCAGTTGCTCGTTTGCTAGCAGGAGATTTTCGGTGCGCTTCAGCCCAATCAGAACAAACGCGATACTGGTTTCATTCATCAGACTCTTGATCCAGTCTGCTGCCTCATACGCACCATTACGACGATAATCGACCAGGTGCTGCGCCTCATCGAGGACCAACATCTCCACGCCAAGGTTCTTCAGCAGCAGGACTACTCGCGCAAATTTAACCTCTGCCGAATGTCCTCGTGCCTCTGCGAAGGGATCCTTCAGCTCTGCCAAAATGGCTGCTGCCAGGTTCTTTTTGGTTGGAGACGAAGGCATCTCGACGAACAGAACTGTCCGCTTCTGTGGGTCATGGCTCTCCAATTCCTCCAATGACCGAATGTACTCCTTGACCAATGTGCTCTTGCCCACTCCGCTTGGACCTTGGATCAGCAACCCTTTACTTGCTCTGGTACGCCGACTATCGCCGTGGATATCGCCTAGTCGCGTCAACGCTCGCTCGACTTGAGGGCTGTGAATAAAACGATCGCGGAGCGTAAAGCTGTATTCACCATGCTCGTAGCATTCGTACAGATTGATGGCGTTCATGGCTTAGAACTCCCAGCAGGGCGACGAACCGAGACCTTGAAGGCTGCTGGCGGAATGTTAGGAATAGAGTCACCGGTCCATTCCACTTCAGCGAGTACCTTGGGTGGAGGCGTGCTTTCGGTCACTCGACCCTCCTTGTCGATTTTCGCTATGGCAGCTGCGCGTCGTTTTCTGAGCGTCTGCGAACGGCGGGCCTCGTCTGCATCTTCCATAATTTCCTGGTAGCACCTGTGCGTAGCCTCGAAGCTAGGCTGCTCATTATATTTTTCTCGCAGCGCTTTCTCGGCAGCCTTCCACACCTCCCTGCTCTTACCGGCCATTCGCTCATCTTTGGCGGGCACTTTGAAGAACAAGTTTCTGAAGCGGTCGTGAACCCAAACGTGCCCGGCTTCGTCTCGATAGCGGACGTTTACCTTTTCTCCGTCTGCCAAACGCATACGGAGCTCAGCAAGTTCCGTAGAGTGGTAGCCCACTTTGGCAACCTCGATGCCGTAATGGTGAACCTTCACCGAGGCCCGCTTGGCCAGAATGCACTCCAACGAGTCCAGGTCGACGGGAAGGCTGATGACATGGTTCGCCTCGCTAGTCCCCCAGACTTGAGCCGGTGTTCTGTTGTCCAGCCCCCGATGAGGAGTCTGGTGGTAACCATCGACGATCCATTTCACTACCACCGCCTCCAATTGAGGGAGCGTGAAACATGCATTCTTCTCCGAGTCGTAATCGCCACGCTGCTGGATATTCGAGAAGGTGGTACCCGGGAGGTTGTGGATAAGCCCCAGGTTCTGTGTGCTGAAAAAGCGTTCGACGGCACCTTTCCTTTGAGGGGCCCTTGAAGCGGGATACATGATCTCGATACCCAACTCGTTGAATCCCATGATGAGATCGCCCGCGTGAAATTCCGCTGCGTTGTCTGGGACTATTCGAGCCGGCAGCCCACGTGCCCACCATTCATTTCTCACTTTCGGAAAGCGCTTCAGCAATTCGGCTTTTGGACGGATTGAGCGTTCGATCACACGAAGCACGGTTTCCGTATTTGGCGCCGACAGGTGGAGCAAATATCCCATCACCATTCGAGAGAAGCGGTCGAGGACGATCGTCAGATAGGGGCGCCCAATGCACAGCCCCGAGGTTTCATCCACAAGCTGGACGTCCAACAAGGTGTGATCAATTTCCCAACGTTCCAAAATCTCATGGACACGTAGGACACCCGCCGCAACACGGTGCTTCTTGTCTGCTGCGTGTTTTCCGAGCCTCTCCTTATCCACAAGGTACGGATCCAGCTTGGCGATGTACCTTCGGACAGTCATTCCGCTTGGGATCTTGAGCTGATCCGAAGGCAAACGACTTTTGTTCCTCTCTTTTATCTGATCCTCGAATTCTGAAACGACCACGCTGACCGCTGGAATCGTATCCTGCAGGTAGGTTTTATTAATCACCCCTTCAAGAATAACTTCGAGCTCTCCCTGTATCGCGGCAGCCCGACCCTTTTTGGCATGCTGAGGGATAAGCTTTACTACGTTCTGGCCAATGTATTTGGCTGCCCAACGTCGAATAGTGGAAACCGAGGGTGCGCACGCATCCCCAATCTTTTTGGCGATATCTCTAAGCTTCTTGATCATGTCTTCGTCACCCGGTAGCTTGTATTTACCGCGCTTAGTTAGGTCGTCCAGATACTTGCGTCGACGCAATGCCTCATCTCCATGTTTTTTGGGGAAGCATGAAATATCTGGAGGGACGTTCCGCACATACGGAACCCTCCCAAGGTATGGCTGATCAGCGGAGATCTCGATCTCGCGCTTCTCGTAGGCCTCATAGAACTCCTTCTCGGATAGCTTCGTGGGCTCACCAAGCTCATCGAAAAAGAGCAGCTTCCGGTCAATAAGCCTCTTCTCAAGCACCATCAGTACGCCACGAACGATGACGACCAATTTCACCCTAAGGGAAAAGGTTTGCATGACGGTGCCCCCCTTGCAGGAAGACCGGGGAGTCAGTGTCAATTGACCTATCAAGGTCAATGCCCACCACCCCAAGGCCTAACAAGCGCCAGGCTTTCCCCTCACCAACCACGTAGAGCAGATCTGCAACGGTCATAGGCGGCCATTCGTTGAAGGTCGCCATTACCTCCTCCAACGCCTGATGCGAAAGCTCTGGACCGCGCCGGTGATACATCAGCCTTCTAAGATTGGTAGCCAGGGGTTCAGCTTCAATTAACTTTTCAGTGATCACCGAAAAGTTACGGGCAGTGGCGTTGAAGTAGCGCTCAGCGGCATCCAGTCGCTGCCTGACGCTGGCAATCTTCAGTCGGTCGTGAGGCTTCACTTCAAACCACCACTCGCGCCCATCCGCGAGGAAAACCTGTACGTCTGGGTAATATTTGAAGTAGCCCTGGAGCGATGGAACACGTTCCTCACTGGGCTGCGGGACGTAGCCGATGACCGCAGGAGACAGCTCAAGAAGCCGAAAAAGAGCGCCTTCGAGCTGGGACTCCCAGGGCACAGGCTTTTTATTTTTGAGCGATGGGAAGTAGCCGCGGTAATGGTTGGACCGCCGCGTGACCACCTTTCGTACTGTCATGAAACACCTCCGAAAATCTCGAAACGAGCGCCGACGCTGCGCCAAAAAATCAAGGCGCAGGGCGGGCGAAGTGAGGCCTTTCGACAGGCAACACTGTGCCGTCGAGTAACCTCGCTAAGGTCGAAAAAATGGGAGAGGATTGACAGTCGCTTCGAAAAAGCAGACATTGCGGGTTCTGAGGACGCAAGTCTGCTTCGCTAAGCGCGGTCAGTCCTCTCGGGATTGATCGCGTTTTTCTACATTTTCAGGTCTCCTTTTCTCTCATTGGTCATGACTCTCATGACTGATCAGAATCTAAAGCAATCGGCTTGCTCTCTTTATTTCTAAACGGCCACTTCGTGATCGCTGGAGCAATTTGGATCAGGTCTGAAGCTCTCGCTTCAAACAGCTGATTTGGCTGAAAATCTTCAGTGCAAAGCGGAAAAGTTGGTCATAGATCTTATTCCAACATCCCTTCGAAATCTACAAAAAATCCAAAATGGCAACTTCCACCAAATTCCATTTCCATACTAAATTGTTCAAATTAATACTTAACACGTACGCTTAATTAACTATTAAGGTGTTCAAATATTAGTTTTAAAGTCCTCTCAATCTCTCTGCTGCTCAGATCCGCCCGCCGACCCTCTCAGCACTTCCAGCGCCCCATCAAATCACTTCCTCAAATCCCCCCATCTGCATCATTTTCCAATGAGCGGAGTAGGGCGCCCCGGCAGGAATTCCAGGCAAAAAAAAGCCCGCGAAGGCGGGCTTGATGGTGACCGACAGGGGCCATGGTTGAAGCCCGGCCGGTCATCTATTTGTGAAAGCGTGCAGCTTTTCTGTGAACCTACAACCGGTCAGAAGTCCAGGTTGGATACCGCCAGGGCGTTGCTTTCGATGAACTCGCGGCGCGGTTCCACGGCGTCGCCCATCAGGGTGTTGAAGATCTGATCGGCAGCGATCGCGTCTTCGATGGTCACCTTGAGCATGCGGCGCACAGTCGGGTCCATGGTGGTTTCCCACAGCTGGTCCGGGTTCATCTCGCCCAGCCCTTTGTAGCGCTGGATGGTGTGACGCTTGGTGCTTTCGGCCATCAGCCAGTCCAGGGCTTCCTTGAACTCGGTGATGGCTTTCTTGCGTTCGCCACGCTGCACGTAGGCACCTTCACCCAGCAGGGTGGCAAGCTGGGCGCCCAGCGCGGTCACGGTGCGGTAGTCGTTGCTGCCGAAGAAGTCGCGGTTGAAGGTCACGTAGCTGGCAAGGCCGTGGGAAGTGATTTCCACTTCTGGCAGCCACACATTGCGCTCGCGGTCTTCACGCAGGCTGGCCTTGTACAGCAAGCCCGACTTCTCGGTATTGCGCAGGCGCTCATCGAACCTGGCGAGCCAGTTCTGCATGTGCGCGTGGTCGGACAGCTGCTCCACCGAGATGGCCGGCAGGTACACGAAGTGCTCGGTGAGCTCTTGCGGGTACAGGCGCGACAGACGCTTGAGAGTCTTCATCACGGTACGGAATTCGTTGACCAGACGCTCCAGCTCGACACCGGAAACCGGTGGCGCGGACTCGTCCAGGTGCAGGCTGGCATCTTCGAGGGCTGACTGGGTCATGTACTCTTCCATGGCCTCGTCGTCCTTGATGTACTGCTCCTGCTTGCCCTTCTTGACCTTGTACAGCGGCGGCTGCGCGATGTAGATGTAGCCGCGCTCGACCAGCTCCGGCAACTGACGGAAGAAGAAGGTCAGCAGCAGGGTACGGATGTGCGAACCGTCGACGTCAGCATCGGTCATGATGATGATGTTGTGATAGCGCAGCTTCTCGATGTTGTACTCTTCGCGGCCGATGCCACAGCCCAGTGCGGTGATCAGCGTGCCCACTTCCTGGGACGAAATCATCTTGTCGAAACGTGCTTTCTCGACGTTGAGGATCTTGCCCTTGAGCGGCAGGATAGCCTGGGTCTTGCGGTTGCGACCTTGCTTGGCCGAGCCGCCTGCGGAGTCACCCTCCACCAGGTACAGTTCGGAGAGGGCAGGGTCTTTTTCCTGGCAGTCGGCAAGCTTGCCCGGCAGCCCGGCAATGTCCAGCGCGCCCTTGCGACGGGTCATTTCACGCGCTTTACGGGCCGCTTCACGGGCGCGCGCAGCGTCGATCATCTTGCCGACCACAGCCTTGGCTTCGTTCGGGTTTTCCAGCAGGAAGTCGGAGAAGTACTTGCCCATCTCCTGTTCCACCGCAGTTTTGACTTCGGACGAAACCAGCTTGTCCTTGGTCTGCGAGCTGAACTTGGGATCAGGCACCTTCACCGAGATGATTGCGGTCAGGCCTTCACGGGCATCATCACCGGTGGTCGCGACCTTGTTCTTCTTGGCCAGACCTTCCTGCTCGATGTAGTTGTTCAGGTTACGCGTCAGCGCCGAACGGAAACCCACCAGGTGAGTACCGCCGTCGCGCTGCGGAATGTTGTTGGTGAAGCACAACAGGTTCTCGTTGAAGCTGTCGTTCCACTGCAGGGCGATTTCCACACCCACACCATCCTCGCGCTGAACGCTGAAGTGGAACACTTCGTTCACCGGAGTCTTGTTGGTGTTCAGGTATTCGACGAATGCGCGCAGGCCACCTTCGTACTTGAATTCCTCTTCCTTACCCGAGCGTTCGTCCTTCAACAGGATGCCTACGCCAGAGTTGAGGAACGACAGTTCACGAATCCGCTTGGCCAGGATGTCCCAGCTGAAGTGGATGTTCTTGAAGGTTTCGGACGATGGCTTGAAGTGGATCTGGGTGCCGGTGGTTTCGCTGTCGCCGACAATCTTCATCGGAGCCTGCGGTACACCGTGAACGTAGGTCTGCTCCCAGATCTTGCCGCTGCGGCGAACGGTGAGGATCAACTCTTCGGAAAGCGCGTTCACCACCGAGACGCCCACACCGTGCAGGCCGCCGGATACCTTGTAGGAGTTGTCGTCGAACTTACCGCCGGCGTGCAGTACGGTCATGATGACCTCTGCGGCGGAAACCCCTTCTTCCTTGTGTACATCGACCGGGATGCCGCGGCCGTTGTCGCGAACGGTGATGGACTCATCCGGGTGGATGATTACGGTAATGTCGTCACAGTGGCCGGCGAGGGCTTCGTCGATCGAGTTATCGACCACCTCGAACACCATGTGGTGCAGGCCGCTACCATCATCGGTGTCGCCAATGTACATACCGGGACGCTTGCGTACGGCATCCAACCCTTTGAGCACTTTAATGCTGGAGGAGTCGTACGTTTGATTTTCGCTCATGCCTTCACTCCCGATGGTCGTGGGTCTGGGTGATACGGCCTTGTTCCACGTGGAACAAGGCAACTGGCGTATCCGTCTGCCAGCCTTCCCTCAATAATTCGTGGTCTACACAGGTGATAAACACCTGGCAGCGTAAGTCTTCCAGCAAGCGGCAAAGTGCACGACGGTGCTGCTCGTCCAATTCGGACGGCAGGTCATCCACCAGATAAATACATTGGCCGCGGCGTGCCTGGCTGACCAGATGCCCCTGGGCGATACGCAGTGCGCACACCACCAGTTTCTGCTGGCCGCGAGACAGGATATCGGCCGCGTTGTTGGCGCCTAACCTGAGTCGCAGATCCGCACGTTGCGGACCTGCCTGTGTGTGGCCCATCTGCTGATCCCGATGGAGCGAGCCAGCCAGGACCTCACTGAGGTCTCTGTCCTTGTCCCACCCTCGGTAGTAACTCAGGGTCAGCCCCTCGAGCTCCAGCAATTCGCTCAAGGTTTGTTCGAAGACGGGTTTCAGCGCTTTGATGTAATTACGGCGGTACTCGTCGATTTCCGCACTGGCCAGGCATAACTCCCGGTCCCAGGCTGCTTGCGAAACAGCGTCAAGTGTACCATGCCGCAACCATGAGTTCCGCTGCCGCAGGGCCTTCTGCAGGCGCTGCCAGGTGGACATGAAGCGAGGTTCCACGTGGAACACACCCCAATCCAGGAATTGCCGGCGAATCTTGGGCGCACCTTCGAGCAGGCGAAAACTGTCCGGATTGATCAGTTGCAGCGGCAGTATCTCTGCCAGTTGGGCGGCACTGCGGGCGTTCTGCCCGTCGATGCGAATGGTGAAATCCCCTTGCCGTTCCCGCGATATGCCCAGGTTGCTGGAACCACCTTCATTCAGTTCGACCTGGCCGAATACCGTACAAGCCAGTTCTTCATACTGGATGACCGGTGTAAGGCGAGTGCTGCGAAATGAACGGGCCAGGCCGAGCAAATGGATGGCTTCCAGCACGCTGGTTTTGCCGCTGCCGTTGGCGCCATACAGGATGTTGATGCGGGGGGAGGGGGAGAAGGTCACCGGGTGCAGGTTGCGCACCGCGGTGACTGAAACGCGACTGAGGGACATCTAGCGAGTGCTGGACAAATTACAGGCGCATCGGCATGACGACGTATGCAGAATCGTCATTGTCCGCCTCTTGCAGCAGGGCGCTGCTGTTGGAATCGGACAGGATCAGACGAACCTGTTCGGTGGTCATCACGCCCAGCACGTCGAGCAGGTAGCTCACGTTGAAACCGATTTCCAGCGAACCGCCGTTGTAGTCGACGCCGATCTCTTCTTCGGCTTCTTCCTGCTCGGGGTTATTGGCCTGAATCTTCAGTTGGCCAGCCGCCAGTTGCAAACGAATGCCGCGGTACTTTTCGTTGGACAGAATCGCGGTACGGCTGAACGCTTCGCGAAGTGCCTGGCGATCACCCAGTACCAGTTTGTCGCCGCCCTTTGGCAATACGCGCTCGTAGTCCGGGAACTTGCCATCCACCAGCTTGGAGGTGAAGGTGAATTCGCCAGTAGTGGCGCGAATGTGTTGCTGGCCCAGCACGATGGCAACGGTGCCTTCCGGATCAGTGAGCAGGCGCGCCAGCTCAAGGATACCCTTGCGAGGCACGATCACCTGGTGGCGATCAGCCTGACCGATATCGGCCTGCATCGAGCACATGGCCAGACGGTGACCATCGGTGGCGACCGCGCGCAGAGTGCCGGTGGAGACTTCCAGCAGCATGCCGTTCAGGTAGTAGCGCACGTCCTGCACGGCCATTGCGAAGCTGGTGCGCTCGATCAGGCGGCGCAGGCGGCTCTGCTCCAGGGTGCAGGTCAGCGAACCCGGGCCTTCCTCGACGGTGGGGAAATCGTTGGCTGGCAGGGTCGACAAGGTGAAACGGCTGCGGCCGGCCTTGATGATGACCTTCTGCTCGTCGACCTTGATGCTGATCTCCGCTTCGCTCGGCAGGCTCTTGCAGATATCCATCAGCTTGCGTGCAGGTACGGTGATCTCGCCGGGCTCGGCAGGGTGTTCCAGTTGCACACGGCCAACCAGTTCCACTTCCAGGTCAGTACCTGTAAGCGACAGTTGCTGGCCTTGGACCACCAGCAGCACGTTGGACAATACCGGCAAGGTCTGGCGGCGCTCGACGACGCCTGCGACCAGTTGCAGGGGTTTCAACAGGGCTTCGCGTTGAATGGTGAAATGCATGGTCTAGTCCCTTGCCTTAAAAAAAAGCCGCGCTGACGTTCATCACGTCGTCAGGGTCCGCAGCAGGTTCTTGTAGTCCTCGCGGATATCCGCGTCGGATTCCTTGAGTTCGTTGATCTTGCGGCACGCGTGCAACACCGTGGTGTGATCGCGGCCGCCGAAGACGTCGCCGATTTCCGGCAGGCTGTGGTTGGTCAGTTCCTTGGACAGGGCCATGGCCACCTGACGCGGCCTGGCCACCGAACGCGAACGCCGCTTGGACAGCAGATCGGAAATCTTGATCTTGTAGTACTCGGCCACTGTGCGCTGAATGTTATCCACACTCACAAGCTTGTCCTGCAGTGCCAGCAGATCCTTCAGCGATTCGCGAATCAACTCGATGGTGATATCGCGGCCCATGAAGTGCGAGTGGGCAATGACCCGCTTCAGCGCGCCTTCCAGTTCCCGCACGTTGGAGCGGATGCGCTGGGCAATGAAGAACGCAGCGTCATGTGGCAGGTCGACCTTGGCCTGGTCGGCCTTCTTCATCAGGATCGCAACGCGGGTCTCGAGCTCCGGCGGCTCTACGGCAACGGTCAGGCCCCAGCCAAAGCGGGACTTGAGGCGCTCCTCGAGGCCTTCGATTTCCTTGGGGTAGCGGTCGCTGGTGAGAATCACCTGCTGGCCACCTTCGAGCAGGGCGTTGAAGGTGTGGAAAAACTCCTCCTGCGAACGCTCCTTGCGGGCAAAGAATTGAATGTCGTCAATCAGAAGCGCATCGACCGAGCGGTAGAAGCGCTTGAACTCGTTGATGGCATTGAGCTGCAACGCCTTGACCATGTCGGCTACGAAGCGCTCCGAGTGCAGGTACACCACCTTGGCATTCGGATTCTTCTTGAGCAGGTGGTTACCCACAGCGTGCATCAAGTGCGTCTTACCCAGGCCCACCCCGCCATAGAGGAATAACGGGTTGTAGCCATGCTTGGGGTTGTCGGCGACCTGCCAGGCTGCCGCGCGGGCCAGCTGGTTGGACTTGCCCTCGACGAAATTCTCGAAGGTGAAGGTGCGGTTCAGGTAGCTGGTGTGTTTGAGCGCACCCTCTACCTGCACAGTACGTTGTTCGGTACGGCTGCTGGGTGGAGCCACCACGGCAGTGTTCTCGCCCATCGAGTCGAAGCTGTCGCGCGAAGGTGCATCTTCGACCTGGGGCGCTGCCGGCACAGGTGCTGGCGCTGCCGGGGCTGCCACGGCAGCGACCTGGGCAGCCTGCTGGGCCTGGGAAGCGGCGACCGAGGCGGCGAGCGGTGCGTTGGGCGCAGCACGGGGTGCCGAACTGCGTCGGCTGCCTATTAATAAGGAAAGCGCAGGGGCGATGCCGTTGCCGTGTTCGCCCAGCAGTTCGAGCAAGCGACCCAGGTACTTTTCATTGACCCAATCGAGTACGAACCGGTTAGGCGCATAGACGCGCAACTCGTCGCCTTCGGCTTCGACCTGTAGCGGACGGATCCAGGTGTTGAATTGCTGGGCAGGCAGTTCGTCGCGCAGAAGGTCCACGCACTGCTGCCAAAGTTCCACTGACACGGATATCCCCTGAGTTGAACGCCGGTGAGGCAAAAACAAGCGGCCATTGTACCGACCACCAGCGCAGTTATCCACATGCAGGTGTGTCGAGGGTGGCGATAAATCAGCAGGTTAGTGGCAAAAACGTCACTTTACCGCTGTGAATAAGCCCTGTGGATAACCATGCCTGAGCACTTTGCACAAGTGGGGGTCGAAATCGGTGGATAACTGCGCTGTGGATAACAGGCCTTTTAATCCACAGCTTTTGCGCCTGCACAGCACAGCCAGAGCACCGCTTCCCGACAGGGTTTCTTTTCTCTGTACAGTACGTAGAACAAGGCCTGTAGCGTTCTATCCACAGAAAACAGCTGCCTAAGTTCTATAAGATTTACAAAAAAGCTTTAAATACCTTCTCTTCTTTTTTCTATGTTTAAGCGTCCGGCAAGGCTGTGTCCCTGTCATCCGGGGCACAGGCCTGTGGACGAGCACGCGAAGGCGCCCGGTTTTTTATCCATAAGGAAAAGCTGGTTGGAAATTGACCTATGGCGCTGCTTTCTCTAGAATCGCCGGTCTCTTAAAACGGGGGCCATTCCGGCCCGTTGTCGACGAACCAGGTAACACGCCATGAAACGTACTTTCCAACCAAGCACCATCAAGCGCGCCCGCACTCACGGTTTCCGTGCCCGTATGGCTACCAAGAACGGCCGTGCCGTACTGTCCCGCCGTCGTGCCAAAGGCCGTAAGCGTCTGGCAGTTTGATTTTTCGGCACAGGTGGTGAGTCAGGACTTCAGTCGGGAAAAACGTCTTCTGACACCCCGACACTTCAAAGCGGTCTTTGACTCTCCATCCGGCAAGGTGCCAGGCAAGAGTCTCTTGCTCCTTGCCCGCGAGAACGGCCTGGATCATCCCCGCCTGGGGCTCGTGATCGGGAAAAAGAGCGTCAAGCTCTCCGTTCAACGCAACCGCTTGAAGCGTTTGATGCGCGATTCGTTTCGTCTCCACCAGCATTTGCTGGCCGGTTGGGACATCGTGATCGTCGCGCGCAAAGGCCTGGGCGACGTAGAAAACCCAGAATTGCACCAACATTTTGGCAAGCTCTGGAAGCGCCTTGCACGCAGTCGGCCCGCTCCAGTGGTTAACAGCGAATCTGCAGGGGTAGACCGTCCAGATGCGTAAACTGGTACTCGTTCCGATCCAGTTTTACCGTTACGCCATTAGCCCTCTGATGGCCAGCCACTGTCGTTTCTATCCGACCTGTTCCACCTATGCGATTGAAGCCATCGAAACACATGGCGCATTGCGCGGTGGATGGTTGACCGCTCGTCGTCTCGGGCGTTGTCATCCGTGGAATGCCGGCGGTTATGACCCGGTTCCGCCTGCTCCCACTTCCCGTACTTCTTCTTCGATAGCCGAGTAATCATGGATATTAAACGCACGATCCTGATCGCCGCCCTGGCAATCGTGTCCTATGTCATGGTCCTCAAGTGGAACCAGGACTACGGCCAGGCTGCCCTGCCGACTCAGAATACTGCTGCCAGCACCGTCGCGCCGGGCTTGCCCGATACCCCGACCGTTGGCACATCCGGCGCCAGCGCCGATGTTCCGAGCGCCACTGCTGAAACCACCCCTGCAGAAATTGCACCGGTTGCCGTCAGCACAGACCTGATTAGGGTCAAGACCGATGTCCTCGACCTGGCTATCAACCCCAACGGCGGTGATATCGCGCAGCTGACCCTGCCGAAATATCCACGTCGCCAGGACCATCCGGAAATTCCGTTCCAGCTGTTCGATAACGGCGGCGAGCGCGTTTACCTGGCCCAGAGCGGCCTGACCGGTGCCAACGGCCCCGATGCACGTGCCGCTGGTCGCCCGCTGTATTCCGCCGAGCAGAAAAGTTATCAACTGGCCGATGGCCAGAACCAACTGGTCGTCGACCTCAAGTTCAGCGACGCGGGTGTGAACTACATCAAGCGTTTCACCCTGAACCGTGGTGAATATGACCTGAAAGTCACTCACCTGATCGACAACCAGAGCGGCAAGCCGTGGACAGGCAACCTGTTTGCACAGCTCAAGCGCGATGCCAGCTCCGATCCGTCGTCGAGCACCGCCACCGGTACCGCCACTTATCTGGGCGCCGCCCTGTGGACAAGTGCCGAGCCGTACAAGAAAGTGTCGATGAAGGACATCGACAAAGGTAGTTTGAAAGAAAATGTTACCGGCGGCTGGGTTGCCTGGTTGCAGCACTACTTCGTGACCGCCTGGATTCCCAACAAGTCGGACAACAACGTTGTTCAGACACGCAAGGACAGCCAGGGCAACTACATCATCGGGTTCACCGGTCCGGAGCTGAACGTGGCTGCCGGCGCCCAGGGCGAAACCAGCACGCTGCTGTACGCCGGTCCCAAGAGCCAGGAAAAACTCAAGGCGCTGTCCCCGGGCCTGGAGCTGACCGTCGACTACGGCATCCTGTGGTTCATTGCCCAGCCGATCTTCTGGCTGCTGCAACATATCCATGAGCTGCTCGGCAACTGGGGCTGGTCAATCATCGTCCTGACCATGCTGATCAAGCTGCTGTTCTTCCCGCTGTCCGCTGCCAGCTACAAGTCGATGGCGCGCATGCGTGCCGTGGCACCTAAACTGGCCGCGCTGAAAGAGCAACATGGCGATGACCGGCAGAAGATGTCGCAGGCCATGATGGAGCTGTACAAGAAAGAGAAGATCAACCCGCTGGGCGGCTGCCTGCCGATCCTGGTGCAGATGCCAGTCTTCCTTTCGCTCTACTGGGTATTGCTGGAAAGCGTTGAAATGCGCCAGGCCCCGTGGATGTTCTGGATTACCGACCTGTCGATCAAGGATCCGTTCTTCATCCTGCCGATCATCATGGGCGCGACCATGTTCATCCAGCAGCGCCTGAACCCGACGCCGCCGGATCCGATGCAGGCCAAGGTGATGAAGCTGATGCCGATCATCTTCACCTTCTTCTTCCTGTGGTTCCCGGCAGGTCTGGTGCTGTACTGGGTTGTGAACAACTGCCTGTCGATCGCACAGCAGTGGTACATCACCCGCAAGATCGAAGCGGCGAGCAACAAAGCCACCGCTTGACGGGTTAGCCAGCTAACCTGTGGATAAAACGCCCCCTCGTGGGGCGTTTTGCTATCTGTCGTTTTTGTCTGAGGCCTTCGCTGATGAATGCTCGTCGTGAAACCATCACTGCAATTGCCACTGCCCAGGGTCGTGGCGGTGTAGGAATCGTGCGTATTTCCGGACCGCTGGCCAGCAAGGCCGGGTTGGCCATCACCGGCCGTGAGCTCACCCCGCGGTATGCCCATTACGGCCCGTTCAAGGGCGACGATGGCCTGGTACTGGATGAAGGCATTGCCCTGTATTTTCCCGGGCCCAACTCCTTTACCGGTGAAGATGTACTGGAGCTGCAGGGCCACGGCGGCCCGGTTGTGCTCGACATGCTGCTGCAGCGCTGCGTGGAACTGGGTTGCCGCCTGGCGCGCCCGGGCGAATTCAGCGAGCGCGCCTTTCTCAACGACAAGCTCGACCTGGCGCAGGCCGAAGCCATCGCCGACCTGATCGAGGCCAGTTCTGCACAGGCGGCGCGTAATGCGCTGCGCTCGTTGCAGGGCGAATTCTCCCGCCGTGTGGATAACCTCACCGAAAAACTGATCAGCCTGCGTATCTACGTCGAGGCGGCAATCGACTTTCCCGAAGAGGAAATCGATTTTCTTGCCGATGGCCACGTCCTGCGCATGCTCGAGGAGGTGCGCGAAAGTTTATCCACAGTGCAGCGCGAGGCGGGGCAGGGTGCGCTGTTGCGCGACGGCATGACGGTGGTGATCGCCGGGCGGCCGAATGCCGGCAAGTCCAGCCTGCTCAACGCACTGGCCGGGCGCGAGGCGGCCATCGTGACGGACATCGCCGGTACTACCCGGGATGTGCTGCGCGAACATATCCACATCGACGGCATGCCGTTGCACGTGGTGGACACCGCCGGCCTGCGCGATACCGAAGACCATGTGGAAAAGATTGGGGTGGAACGTGCCCTCAAGGCCATTGGCGAGGCCGATCGGGTGCTATTGGTGGTGGATGCCACGGCACCTGAAGCCGATGATCCGTTCGCATTGTGGCCTGAATTCCTTGAACAGCGCCCCGACCCGGCCAAGGTCACGCTGATTCGCAACAAGGCCGACCTCAGTGGCGACCCCGTGGGCCTGCAGTTGTCCGACGATGGCCACGTCACCATCACCCTCAGTGCCAAGGGCGCCGACCAGGGCCTGGAACTGCTGCGCGATCACCTCAAGGCCTGCATGGGCTACGAACAGACCGCCGAAAGCGGCTTCAGTGCCCGCCGTCGCCACCTGGACGCCCTGCGCCAGGCCAGTTCGCACCTGGACCACGGTCATGCGCAATTGACCCTGGCGGGCGCTGGAGAGCTGCTGGCCGAAGACCTGCGCCAGGCCCAGCAGTCCCTGGGCGAAATTACCGGCGCCTTCAGCTCCGATGACCTGCTGGGGCGCATCTTCTCCAGCTTCTGCATCGGCAAGTAGTCCGTTTATCCACAACGGGGCCGATCCAGGGCCTCGTTGTCGGCTGTCATCCCCTCGGTTTTTTATCCCCTGTCGAGAATTCCGGAACGCTCCGGGGCTTTCGCGTGCCTGTCTTACTCACAAACCGCAGAATAAGCCCTGTGGAAAACCCCGCCTCAGCTCGGTTGATAACCCGGCCTCAAGGCTGGAGATAACTCCCCCTGTTGATAAGTGGGTGTTTCATCCACAGGCTTAAGGCGCTTATCCAGACCCCTCATGGCCACTAGACCACAGCCTTTTGAACCTCTGTACATAAGGTGGAATAAGGGCTGTAGAGGTTTATCCACAGAAAGCTGCCTCACTAAGAATAAACATAAAAACAAAGCTTTAATAAATTTCTCTCTCTTTATTTCTATTGTCAGCCACTCATCCACAGGCTGGTTAAATTTTGTTCAAGCGGTTCCTAGAAGGGGGGTAAGTCCCTATACTTGTGCGTTATTCCTATCTATTCCCGAAACAGGCACGAGGTGCGTGGTGGATTTCCCTTCCCGTTTTGAAGTGATCGTCATCGGCGGCGGCCATGCCGGAACCGAGGCTGCGCTTGCGTCTGCACGCATGGGTGTGAAAACCCTGCTGCTGACCCACAACGTGGAAACCCTCGGGCACATGAGCTGCAACCCGGCCATTGGCGGTATTGGCAAGAGCCATCTGGTCAAGGAGATCGATGCGCTGGGCGGTGTCATGGCCCTGGCTACCGACAAGAGCGGTATCCAATTCCGCGTTTTGAACAACCGCAAAGGCCCGGCGGTGCGTGCAACCCGCGCCCAGGCCGACCGCGCCATCTACAAGGCCGTGGTACGCGAGATTCTCGAAAACCAGCCCAACCTGTGGATATTCCAGCAGGCCTGTGACGACCTGATCGTCGAGCAGGACCAGGTACGCGGCGTCGTCACGCAGATGGGTCTGCGTTTCCATGCCGATTCTGTGGTGCTGACCACGGGTACCTTCCTCAGCGGACTTATCCACATAGGTCTGCAGAATTATTCCGGTGGGCGTGCCGGCGATCCGCCGGCCATCGCTCTGGCGCACCGCATGCGTGAGCTGTCGCTGCGCATGGGTCGCCTGAAAACCGGCACGCCGCCGCGTATCGACGGGCGTTCGGTAGATTTCTCGGTGATGACCGAACAGGCCGGTGACACCCCGATACCGGTGATGTCGTTCATGGGCGACAAGGCCATGCACCCGCGTCAGGTCAGTTGCTGGATTACCCACACCAACGAACGCACTCACGAGATCATTGCTTCCAACCTCGATCGTTCGCCGATGTACTCCGGCGTGATCGAGGGCATCGGCCCGCGTTACTGCCCGTCGATCGAAGACAAGATCCACCGGTTTGCCGACAAGCAGAGCCACCAGGTATTCATCGAGCCAGAAGGGCTCAATACCCACGAGCTTTACCCGAACGGGATATCCACATCCCTGCCGTTCGACGTGCAGCTGCAGTTGGTGCGTTCGATCCGCGGCATGGAAAACGCGCACATCGTGCGCCCGGGCTATGCCATCGAATACGACTACTTCGACCCGCGTGACCTGAAGTACAGCCTGGAAACCAAGGCCATCGGCGGGTTGTTCTTTGCCGGCCAGATCAACGGCACCACCGGTTACGAAGAGGCCGGTGCGCAGGGGCTGCTGGCCGGTGCCAACGCCGCGCTGCGTGCACAGGGCCGCGAAAGCTGGTGCCCGCGCCGCGACGAGGCGTACATCGGGGTGCTGGTCGACGACCTGATCACCCTGGGTACCCAGGAGCCGTACCGCATGTTCACCTCGCGGGCCGAGTACCGCCTGATTCTGCGTGAAGACAACGCCGACCTGCGTCTGACCGAAAAAGGCCGTGAACTGGGCCTGGTCGACGATGCACGCTGGGCCGCGTTCAGCGCCAAGCGCGAAAGCATCGAGCGCGAGGAGCAACGCCTGAAGTCCACCTGGGTTCAGCCCAATACCGCGATGGGCCAGGCGATTGTGGATAAGTTCGGCACGCCGCTCAGCCATGAATACAACCTGCTCAACCTGCTGACCCGCCCGGAAATCGACTATGCCGGGTTGGTGGAAGTGACCGGCGGTGGAGAAATCGACCCTCAGGTGGCCGAGCAGGTCGAGATCAAGACCAAATACGCCGGTTACATCGACCGGCAACAGGAAGAAATCGCTCGCCTGCGGGCAAGCGAAGACACCCGCCTGCCCGAGGATATCGACTACGCTGGTATTTCCGGGTTGTCCAAGGAGATTCAGGGTAAGCTCAGCCAGGCCCGCCCAGAGACACTCGGCCAGGCCTCGCGCGTTCCCGGCGTGACCCCGGCGGCTATTTCCCTGTTGCTGATTCACCTGAAAAAACGCGGCGCAGGCCGCGAGTTGGAGCAAAGCGCTTGAGTTCTATGGTCACCCCTCAACACGCCCAGGAGTTGTCCACAGGTGCCCGCCAGCTTGGTGTCGAGCTGAGCGAGGCCCAGCACGCGCAACTGCTGGCTTATCTGGCGCTGCTGATCAAGTGGAACAAGGCTTACAACCTGACTGCAGTGCGCAATCCCGACGAAATGGTATCCCGCCACCTGCTGGACAGCCTGAGCGTCATGCCGTTTATCCACAGCGACACCGAGCGCTGGCTCGACGTCGGTAGCGGCGGCGGCATGCCGGGCATTCCCCTGGCTATCCTGCATCCGCACAAGCAGGTCACGGTGCTGGACAGCAACGGCAAGAAAACCCGCTTCCTCACCCAGGTGAAACTGGAGCTGAAGCTGGATAACCTGCAAGTTATCCACAGCCGGGTCGAGGCGTTCCAGCCGGAACAGCCTTTCTCCGGAATTGTTTCTCGTGCTTTCAGCAGCATGGAGAACTTCACCAATTGGACGCGCCACCTTGGCGACGCCCAGACGCAGTGGCTGGCAATGAAAGGGCTGCATCCGGCTGATGAGCTGGTAGCATTGCCGGCAGATTTCAAAGTGGATAGCGAGCAGGCCTTGACCGTTCCGGGTTGCCAAGGCCAGCGCCATCTGCTGATACTGCGCCGCACGGCATGACTGGGAACACAAGCAAGAATGGCTAAGGTATTCGCGATCGCGAACCAGAAAGGTGGTGTGGGCAAGACCACCACCTGCATCAATCTCGCTGCATCGCTGGTGGCTACCAAGCGCCGCGTGCTGCTGATTGACCTCGATCCACAGGGCAACGCCACCATGGGTAGCGGTGTGGATAAACACGTCCTTGAACATTCGGTCTATGACCTGCTGATCGGCGAGTGCGACCTGGCTCAAGCCATGCACGTGTCCGAACACGGTGGTTATCAACTGCTGCCGGCCAACCGCGACCTCACTGCGGCCGAAGTGGTTCTGCTCGAAATGCAGATGAAGGAGAGCCGGCTGCGCACAGCGCTGGCGCCGATCCGCGAGAGTTACGACTACATCCTGATCGACTGCCCGCCGTCGCTGTCGATGCTGACGCTCAATGCCCTGGTGGCCGCCGATGGCGTGATCATTCCGATGCAATGTGAATACTTTGCCCTGGAAGGCTTGAGCGACCTTGTGGATAACATCAAGCGCATCGCTGCCAAGCTCAATCCGCAGCTCAAGATCGAAGGCCTGTTGCGCACCATGTACGACCCGCGCCTGAGCCTGATCAACGACGTGTCCGCGCAGCTCAAGGAACACTTCGGCGAGCAGCTCTACGATACGGTGATCCCGCGCAACATCCGCCTGGCCGAGGCCCCGAGCTTCGGTATGCCGGCCCTGGCCTACGACAAGCAGTCCCGTGGCGCCCTGGCCTATCTGGCCCTGGCCGGTGAACTGGTACGCCGTCAACGCCGTCAAACCCGCACTGCCGCACAGGCAACTTAAGGAATCCGCATGGCCGTTAAGAAACGAGGTCTCGGACGTGGGTTGGATGCACTGCTCAGTGGTCCTACCGTCAGCGCGCTCGAAGAGCAGGCTGTCAAGGTCGACCAGAAAGAACTGCAACACCTGCCGCTGGACCTGATCCAGCGCGGTAAATACCAGCCCCGTCGGGACATGGACCCGCAGGCCCTTGAAGAACTGGCGCATTCGATCAAGAGCCAGGGCGTGATGCAGCCGATCGTGGTCCGCCCGATCGGTGACGACCGCTTCGAGATCATCGCCGGCGAACGCCGCTGGCGCGCCAGCCAGCAGGCCGGCATGGAGACCATCCCGGCGATGGTGCGCGATGTGCCGGATGAAACCGCCATCGCCATGGCGCTGATCGAGAACATCCAGCGCGAAGACCTCAACCCGGTGGAAGAGGCCATCGCGCTGCAGCGCCTGCAGCAGGAGTTCCAGCTGACCCAGCAACAGGTCGCGGATGCTGTGGGCAAGTCGCGGGTGACCGTGGCCAACCTGCTGCGCCTGATCTCGCTGCCGGAAGTCATCAAGACCATGCTGTCCCACGGCGACCTGGAGATGGGGCATGCCCGAGCGCTGCTCGGTTTGCCTGAAGAACAGCAGGTCGACGGGGCGCGACACGTTGTCGCACGAGGCCTGACCGTACGCCAGACCGAAGCCCTGGTTCGCCAGTGGCTCAGCGGCAAGCCCGAGCCGGTGGAACCGGCCAAGCCCGATCCGGACATCACCCGCCTTGAACAGCGTCTGGCAGAGCGGCTGGGCTCGGCGGTACAGATCCGTCACGGCAACAAGGGCAAAGGCCAGTTGGTGATCCGTTACAACTCCCTGGACGAGTTGCAGGGCGTGCTTGCTCACATCCGCTGAAACAATTCGCTTTGTAGCGCGCAGTCGGAAATCACTACCCAGCAGTTGAATAGGGGTCCAAGCGCCCCTATACTCTGCGCGCATTTTGTCGGCACAAATTATGCCAAGTCATTACTGACTGGTTGGTCGACTTTCGAGGAGCAGTTGTGATGGAGACCCGCACGCCAAACCGCTTGCCTTTCCATCGCTGGGCGGTTTTTCCGGTACTGTTCGCTCAATTTGTCGTGTTGCTGCTGGCATCGTTGGGGGTGTGGCAGTGGCATGGGGTGGTCAGCGGCTATTCGGCACTCTGCGGAGGACTGATCGCCTGGCTGCCGAATATGTACTTTGCCTACAAGGCGTTCCGTTACACCGGCGCCAGGGCAGCGCAGGCCATCGTCAAGTCGTTCTACGCTGGCGAGGCAGGCAAATTGATTTTGACGGCAGTGCTGTTCGCATTGACGTTCGCAGGAGTGAAGCCATTGGCGCCATTAGCAGTATTCGGCGTCTTCTTGCTGACCCAGTTGGTCAGCTGGTTCGCGCCCCTGCTGATAAAAACGAGACTTTCGAGACCTTAGGGCGTTTGAGGCAAACATGGCAGCAGAAACCGCTTCGGGCTATATCCAGCACCACTTGCAGAACTTGACCTTCGGGCAATTACCAGACGGCGGTTGGGGCTTTGCCCATTCCGCAGCAGAAGCCAAGGCAATGGGCTTCTGGGCGTTCCACGTGGACACCCTGGGTTGGTCCGTTGCGCTGGGTCTGATCTTCATCCTCCTGTTCCGCATGGCGGCGAAAAAAGCGACTTCCGGTCAACCCGGCGGCCTGCAGAACTTCGTCGAGGTGATGGTCGAATTCGTCAACGGCAGCGTCAAGGATTCGTTCCACGGCCGCAGCCCGGTCATCGCACCGCTGGCCCTGACCATCTTCGTGTGGGTATTCCTGATGAACGCCGTCGACCTGATCCCGGTCGACTGGATCCCGCAACTGGCGATGCTGATCTCCGGTGATCCGCACATCCCGTTCCGTGCCGTATCCACCACCGACCCGAACGCCACCATCGCGATGGCCTTCTGCGTGTTCGCGCTGATCATCTTCTACAGCATCAAGGTCAAGGGCATCGGCGGCTTCATCGGCGAGCTGACCCTGCACCCGTTCGGCAGCAAGAACATCTTCGTCCAGATCCTGCTGATTCCGGTCAACTTCCTGCTGGAATTCGTGACCCTGATCGCCAAGCCGATCTCGCTGGCCCTGCGTCTGTTCGGCAACATGTATGCCGGCGAGCTGGTGTTCATCCTGATCGCCGTGATGTTCGGTGCCGGTCTGCTGTGGCTGAGCGGCCTGGGCGTGGTGCTGCAATGGGCGTGGGCTGTGTTCCACATCCTGATCATCACCCTGCAAGCGTTCATCTTCATGATGCTTACCATCGTCTACCTGTCGATGGCTCACGAAGATAACCATTAAGACCGCCTGGCGTGTCTGAGGCCTCTCCGCCGGGGTGGGGGGAGGCCGAAAAAGTCCGCAAGGGCAGCTGTACCAAACGATTTTGTTTTACCGCTTCAAACTAAAAAACCTAACCAATACGACGTAAAAGTCGGGAGGAAAGATGGAAACTGTAGTTGGTCTTACCGCTATCGCTGTTGCTCTGCTGATCGGCCTGGGTGCCCTGGGTACCGCCATTGGTTTCGGCCTGCTGGGCGGCAAGTTCCTGGAAGGCGCTGCTCGCCAGCCAGAAATGGTTCCGATGCTGCAAGTCAAAATGTTCATCGTCGCCGGTCTGCTCGACGCCGTGACCATGATCGGTGTTGGTATCGCTCTGTTCTTCACCTTCGCTAATCCCTTCGTTGGTCAAATCGCTGGCTAATCACTCGAATTTTCGAGTGGATTGGTGTGATGGACTTAGAACGAGCGAGGTGTTGGCGTGAACATTAATGCAACCCTGATTGGCCAGTCCGTTGCGTTCTTCATTTTTGTACTGTTTTGCATGAAGTTCGTGTGGCCTCCGGTCATCGCGGCTTTGCAAGAACGTCAGAAGAAGATCGCGGAAGGACTGGACGCTGCCAACCGAGCAGCTCGCGACCTGGAGCTGGCCCAAGATAAAGCGGGTCAGCAACTGCGCGAAGCTAAAGCTCAGGCAGCCGAAATCATTGAGCAAGCCAAGAAACGCGGTAACCAGATCGTCGAGGAAGCCCGTGACCAGGCTCGCGTCGAAGCTGACCGTGTGAAGGCCCAGGCTCAAGCCGAGATCGAACAGGAACTGAACGGTGTCAAAGACGCGCTGCGCGCCCAAGTGGGTAGCCTGGCCGTCAACGGTGCTGAAAAGATCCTTGGCGCCACAATCGATCAAAACGCGCATGCGGAGCTGGTTAATAAACTGGCCGCTGAAATTTAAGCGAGGGCGATCATGGCAGAACTGACCACGTTGGCCCGACCTTACGCTAAGGCGGCCTTTGAGCACGCCCAGGCCCATCAGCAACTGGCCAATTGGTCAGCCATGCTCGGCCTGGCTGCTGCAGTGTCTCAAGACGACACAATGCAGCGCCTGCTCAAGGCCCCGCGACTGACGAGCGCAGAAAAGGCCGCCGCGTTTATTGACGTGTGCGGTGACAAGTTCGATGCACAGGCACAGAATTTCATTCATGTTGCCGCGGAAAACGAACGTCTCCTGCTGTTGCCGGAGATTTCGGCTCTGTTCGATCTGTACAAGGCCGAACAAGAGAAATCCGTGGACGTGGAAGTCACCAGTGCTTTTGCGTTGAACCAAGAACAGCAAGACAAACTCGCCAAGGTTCTCAGTGCACGACTCAGCCGGGAAGTGCGCCTGCACGCGACGGAGGATGCCAGCCTGATCGGTGGTGTCGTAATCCGCGCCGGCGACCTGGTTATCGATGGTTCAGTACGCGGCAAAATCGCGAAACTGGCCGAAGCATTGAAATCTTGAGTTTGAAGGGGCAGCAGAGCAATGCAGCAACTCAATCCTTCCGAAATTAGTGAAATCATCAAGGGCCGCATCGAGAAACTCGATGTAGCCTCCCAAGCCCGCAACGAAGGTACTGTCGTCAGCGTTTCTGACGGTATCGTGCGGATTCACGGTCTGGCCGACGCTATGTACGGCGAAATGATCGAGTTTCCGGGCGGCGTGTTCGGTATGGCCCTCAACCTGGAGCAAGACTCCGTTGGTGCGGTAGTACTGGGCGCGTACGACACCCTCGCTGAAGGCATGAGCGCCAAGTGCACCGGCCGCATCCTCGAAGTTCCGGTTGGTAAGGAACTGCTGGGTCGCGTCGTCGACGCACTGGGTAACCCAATTGATGGCAAAGGTCCGCTGAACAACACCGAGACCGACGCTGTTGAAAAGGTTGCACCGGGCGTTATCTGGCGTAAATCGGTAGACCAGCCTGTACAGACTGGCTACAAATCGGTTGACGCCATGATCCCTGTCGGCCGTGGCCAGCGTGAGCTGATCATCGGTGACCGTCAGATCGGCAAGACCGCCATGGCCATCGACGCCATCATCAACCAGAAAGACTCCGGTATTTTCTGTGTGTATGTTGCTGTCGGCCAGAAGCGTTCGACCGTTGCCAACATCGTTCGCAAGCTGGAAGAAAACGGCGCCCTGGCCAACACCATCGTGGTGGTTGCCAGTGCTTCGGAATCCGCCGCACTGCAATTCCTGGCGCCATACGCCGGTTGCACCATGGGCGAGTTCTTCCGTGACCGCGGCGAAGACGCACTGATCGTCTACGATGACCTGTCCAAGCAGGCTGTTGCCTACCGTCAGATCTCCCTGCTGCTGCGCCGTCCACCAGGACGCGAAGCATACCCAGGTGACGTGTTCTATCTCCACTCCCGCCTCCTGGAGCGTGCATCGCGCGTTTCCGAAGAGTACGTAGAGAAGTTCACCAACGGTGCCGTAACTGGCAAGACCGGCTCGCTGACCGCACTGCCGATCATCGAAACCCAGGCTGGCGACGTTTCCGCGTTCGTTCCGACCAACGTGATCTCGATCACCGACGGTCAGATCTTCCTGGAATCGGCCATGTTCAACTCGGGCATCCGCCCTGCAGTGAACGCCGGTGTTTCGGTATCCCGTGTAGGTGGTGCCGCTCAGACCAAGATCATCAAGAAGCTCTCCGGTGGTATCCGTACCGCTCTGGCTCAGTACCGTGAACTGGCGGCATTCGCCCAGTTCGCTTCTGACCTGGACGAAGCCACCCGCAAGCAACTCGAGCACGGTCAACGTGTTACCGAGCTGATGAAGCAGAAGCAATACGCTCCAATGTCCATCGCGGACATGGCGCTGTCGCTGTATGCCGCTGAGCGTGGGTTCCTGACCGACGTCGAAATCACCAAGATCGGCAGCTTCGAACAAGCGCTGATCGCTTTCTTCAACCGTGATCACGCCGAACTGATGGCGAAGATCAACGTGAAGGGTGACTTCAACGACGAAATCGACGCTGGCATCAAAGCCGGTATCGAGAAGTTCAAGGCCACCCAAACCTGGTAAGCCGCAGCGGGGGCTTTGCAGCCCCCGCTTGCTAACCTGATAGGTGTTACATGGCAGGCGCAAAAGAGATTCGCAGTAAGATTGCGAGCATCAAAAGCACGCAAAAAATTACCAGCGCCATGGAAAAAGTGGCGGTCAGCAAGATGCGCAAGGCTCAAATGCGCATGGCTGCTAGCCGTCCCTATGCGGAGCGTATCCGCCAGGTGATTGGTCATCTGGCCAACGCCAACCCGGAATACCGCCACCCCTTCATGATCGAACGCCCTGTCAAGCGCGCCGGTTATGTGGTTGTGAGCAGTGACCGTGGTCTGTGCGGTGGCTTGAACACCAACCTGTTCAAGGCCCTGGTCAAGGACATGGCAGCCAACCGCGAGCAAGGGGTCGAAATCGACCTGTGCGTGGTGGGCAGCAAAGGTGCGGCGTTTTTCCGCAGCTACGGCGGTAACGTCGTTGCAGCGATCAGCCACCTGGGCGAAGAGCCGTCGATCAATGATCTGATCGGCAGCGTCAAGGTCATGCTGGACGCTTACCTGGATGATCGTATCGATCGTCTGTCCGTGGTATCGAACAAGTTCATCAATACCATGACGCAAGCCCCAACGGTCGAGCAGTTGATTCCGTTGGTTGCAACCCCGGATCAAGAACTCAAGCACCACTGGGACTACCTCTACGAACCTGACGCCAAGGAGCTGCTGGACGGCCTGATGGTGCGTTACGTGGAGTCGCAGGTCTACCAGGCGGTGGTCGAGAACAACGCGGCCGAACAAGCTGCGCGGATGATCGCAATGAAGAACGCCACCGACAACGCCGGCGACCTGATCAGCGAATTGCAGCTGATCTACAACAAGGCGCGTCAGGCTGCGATCACCCAAGAGATCTCGGAAATCGTCGGCGGCGCTGCCGCGGTTTAACGGTTCAAATATTCAGAGGATCCAGCTATGAGTAGCGGACGTATCGTTCAAATCATCGGCGCCGTCATCGACGTGGAATTCCCACGTGACAGCGTGCCGAGCGTGTACAACGCACTGAAAGTACAAGGCGCGGAAACCACCCTGGAAGTTCAGCAGCAGCTGGGCGACGGCGTGGTCCGTACCATTGCGATGGGCTCGACCGAAGGCTTGAAGCGCGGTCTGGACGTCGTCGACAGCGGCGCAGCCATCTCCGTACCGGTCGGTAAAGCGACCCTGGGCCGGATCATGGACGTGCTGGGCAACCCGATCGACGAAGCTGGTCCGATCGGTGAAGAAGAGCGCTGGGGCATTCACCGCGAAGCGCCTTCGTTCGCTGACCAGGCAGGCGGCAACGACCTGCTGGAAACCGGCATCAAGGTTATCGACCTGGTCTGCCCGTTTGCCAAAGGCGGTAAAGTTGGTCTGTTCGGTGGTGCCGGTGTAGGCAAGACCGTAAACATGATGGAACTGATCCGTAACATCGCCATCGAGCACAGCGGTTATTCCGTGTTCGCCGGTGTGGGTGAGCGTACTCGTGAGGGTAACGACTTCTACCACGAGATGAAGGACTCCAACGTTCTCGACAAGGTAGCGCTGGTCTACGGTCAGATGAACGAGCCACCAGGAAACCGTCTGCGCGTAGCGCTGACCGGCCTGACCATGGCCGAGAAGTTCCGTGACGAAGGTAACGACGTTCTGCTGTTCGTCGACAACATCTATCGTTACACCCTGGCCGGTACCGAAGTATCCGCACTGCTGGGCCGTATGCCTTCGGCGGTAGGTTACCAGCCGACCCTGGCTGAAGAGATGGGCGTTCTGCAAGAACGTATCACTTCGACCAAGGAAGGTTCGATCACCTCGATCCAGGCCGTATACGTACCTGCGGACGACCTGACCGACCCGTCGCCAGCCACCACCTTCGCCCACTTGGACGCCACCGTCGTACTGTCCCGTGACATCGCCTCCCTGGGTATCTACCCAGCGGTCGATCCACTGGACTCGACTTCGCGCCAGCTGGACCCGAACGTGATCGGCAACGAGCACTACGAAACCGCTCGCGGCGTTCAGTACGTGCTGCAGCGCTACAAAGAGCTGAAGGACATCATTGCGATCCTGGGCATGGACGAACTGTCCGAGACCGACAAGCAACTGGTTTCCCGTGCTCGTAAGATCCAGCGCTTCCTGTCCCAGCCGTTCTTCGTGGCTGAAGTCTTCACCGGTTCTCCAGGCAAATACGTTTCCCTGAAAGACACCATTGCTGGCTTCAAAGGCATCCTCAACGGTGACTACGACCACCTGCCAGAACAAGCGTTCTACATGGTCGGCGGCATCGAAGAAGCAGTCGAGAAAGCCAAGAAACTGTAATCCCGGCGCCCCGCGAGGGGCGCTAATCAGGTTGAGGCAAGCAGATGGCTATGACAGTCCATTGCGATATCGTCAGCGCGGAAGGAGAGATCTTCTCCGGCCTGGTCGAGATGGTGATTGCGCACGGCAACCTGGGTGATCTTGGTATCGCTCCAGGCCACGCCCCGCTGATCACTAATCTGAAGCCTGGTCCGATCACGCTGACCAAGCAGGGTGGCGCCCAAGAGGTGTTCTACATCTCTGGTGGTTTCCTCGAGGTCCAGCCGAACATGGTCAAGGTGCTTGCCGATACCGTGCAACGTGCTGCCGACCTGGACGAAGCTCAGGCCCAGGAAGCCCTCAAGGCTGCCGAGAACGCCCTGAACGCCAAAGGCGCGGAGTTCGACTACGGCGCCGCTGCCGCACGTCTGGCCGAAGCCGCAGCTCAGCTGCGCACCGTCCAGCAGTTGCGCAAGGGAAGGTAATTCGGCCTACAGGCTGATTGCTTTCGCCGCGATTGAGTTAAAGGGTAGCCTCGGCTACCCTTTTTCTTTTTCTGCATATCTCATTTCGGTCATTCATCGACCTCTCCCCGGATTTGGTAGCCAGTCAATGTCTCTCGATATCGTTATTCTCGCGGCAGGCCAGGGCACACGCATGCGCTCGGCCGTGCCCAAGGTACTGCACCCGGTCGCCGGCAACTCGATGCTTGGCCATGTTATCCACAGCGCCCGCCAGCTCGAGCCCCAGGGTATTCACGTGGTGATCGGACATGGTGCCGAGCTGGTTCGCGAGCGACTGGCTGCCGATGACCTGAATTTCGTGTTGCAGGACAAACAGCTGGGCACAGGCCACGCCGTGGCCCAGGCCTTGCCGTCGCTCAGTGCCGACACCGTGCTGATCCTCTACGGCGATGTACCGCTGATCGAGGTGGACACCCTGCAGCGTTTGCTGGCCAGGGTAAACCCGCAGCAACTGGGCCTGCTCACTGTGACCCTGGCCGACCCGACCGGCTACGGCCGTATCGTGCGCGACGACCAGGGTCAGGTGGCTGCCATTGTCGAGCACAAGGATGCCAGCGACGCACAGAAGGCGATCAATGAAGGCAACACCGGCATCCTTGCCGTACCGGGGGCTCGGTTGGCCGAGTGGCTTGGCCGCCTGTCGAACCACAACGCACAGGGTGAGTACTACCTGACCGACGTGATCGCCATGGCAGTGGCCGACGGCCTGGTGGTGGCCACCGAGCAGCCGCTGGACCCGATGGAAGTGCAGGGCGCCAACGACCGTCGTCAGTTGGCCGAACTGGAGCGTCATTATCAATTGCGCGAAGGTCGTCGCCTGATGGCCCAGGGCGTGACCCTGCGTGACCCGGCGCGTTTCGACGTGCGTGGTGAAGTCATCGTGGGGCGTGACGTGCTCATCGACGTCAACGTTATCCTCGAAGGCCGCGTGGTGATCGAGGATGACGTGGTCATCGGCCCGAACTGCGTGATCAAGAACAGCACCCTGCGCAAGGGTGCGGTGGTCAAGGCCAACAGCCACCTCGAAGGTGCCGTGCTGGGCGAGGGCAGCGATGCCGGTCCGTTCGCGCGGCTGCGCCCGGGCAGCGTGCTGGATGCCCGTGCGCATGTGGGTAACTTTGTCGAACTGAAGAACGCCCACCTGGGTGAAGGTGCCAAAGCAGGCCACCTGACTTACCTGGGTGATGCCGAGGTGGGGGCGCGCACCAATATCGGCGCCGGCACCATCACCTGTAACTACGACGGGGCCAACAAATTCCGTACCGTACTGGGCGAGGATGTCTTCATCGGTTCCAACAACTCGCTGGTGGCGCCTGTGGATATCCTCGATGGGGCCACCACCGCTGCGGGGTCCACCATCACCCAGACGGTCGAGGCTGGCCAGTTGGGCGTGGCCCGCGGTCGTCAGCGCAACATCGATGGCTGGAAACGGCCAGAGAAAATCAAGAAGAGCTGAGTTGTCCACAGCTCTGAGAAAGCCGACCGCATTGTGCATAAGTCGGCTTTTTTTTTGCCTGGCATTCGAGTGTGGATAACCTGACCCCAGCAACGCCTTATCTACAGAAAAAATTTCATTGTCTGCTTGACCAAATGAAAGCTTTAGGTTTTGATTGGCGTCATTATCTTTCGAATCGAAACTTAACTTCCCATGTCGAAACGAAACACACCTCAACGCCGCCACAACATCCTGGCCTTGCTGCATGAGCAGGGCGAGGTGACCGTGGATGCACTGGCCAAGCGTTTCGAAACCTCCGAAGTCACCATTCGCAAGGACCTCGCCGCGTTGGAGGCCAACGGCCTGCTGCTGCGCCGCTACGGTGGCGCGGTGACCCTGCCTCAGGAACTGTTCGCCGACCAGGGCCAGCCCATCTCTCTCTACAAACAGGCCATCGCTCGTGCCGCCGTGGCGCGGATTCGCGAGCATGCGCGCATCATCATCGACAGCGGCAGCACCACGGCTTCGATGATCCCCGAACTGGGTCAGCAACCGGGGCTGGTGGTGATGACCAACTCGCTGAACGTGGCCCGTGCCCTGAGCGAACTGGAACACGAACCGGTACTGCTGATGACCGGCGGCACCTGGGACCCGCATTCCGAATCGTTCCAGGGCCAGGTTGCCGAGCAGGTACTACGCTCCTACGATTTCGACCAACTGTTCATTGGTGCCGATGGTATCGACCTGGTGCGCGGCACCACCACCTTCAACGAATTGCTGGGGTTGAGCCGGGTGATGGCCGAGGTGGCCCGCGAAGTGATCGTGATGGTCGAGTCGGACAAGGTCGGGCGCAAGATTCCCAACCTGGAGCTGCCCTGGGCCAGCGTTAATACCCTGATTACCGACGAACGCCTGCCCCAGGAGGCACGCGATCAAATTCAAGCCCGCGGCATCAACCTCATCTGTGCCGCTATCAGCTAGGAGCAACATCTATGTGTGGAATCGTGGGCGCCGTCGCCGAACGCAACATCACCACCATCCTGATCGAAGGCCTCAAGCGCCTGGAATACCGCGGTTATGACAGTGCTGGCCTGGCTGTCTTCACCCAGCAGGGCCACCTTGAACGCCGTCGTTGCATCGGCAAGGTCAGCGAGCTGGAAGCGGCCGTTGCCGCCGAGCCGCTGGTCGGCAACCTGGGTATCGCCCATACCCGCTGGGCGACCCATGGCGCGCCAACCGAAGGCAATGCACACCCGCATTTCTCCGGCCACGACCTGGCGGTGGTGCACAACGGCATCATCGAGAACCACGATGTGCTGCGTGAACAGCTCAAGGGCCTGGGCTACGTATTCACCTCGCAGACCGACACCGAAGTGATCGTGCACCTGCTGCACCACACCCTCAAAAGCCTGCCGGACCTGGCCGACGCCCTCAAGGCGACCGTCAAGCAACTGCATGGCGCGTATGGCCTGGCGGTGATCAGCGCCAGCCAGCCAGACCGCCTGCTGGCCGCCCGCAGCGGCAGCCCGCTGGTGATCGGCTTGGGCCACGGCGAGAACTTCCTTGCCTCCGACCAGTTGGCCCTGCGCCAGGTCACCGACCGCTTCATGTACCTGGAGGAGGGCGATATCGCCGAGATTCGCCGCGACCAGATCACCATCTGGGCCGTCGATGGCCAGCCGGTGCAACGCGAGGCCGTGCAGTATCACGAAGGCGCGGAAGCGGCCGACAAGGGCCATTACCGCCACTTCATGCTCAAGGAAATCCACGAGCAGCCCACCGTGGTGCAGCGCACCCTGGAAGACCGCCTGGGTTCGGATCACGTGTTGGTGCAGGCTTTCGGCCCCAAGGCGGCCGAGCTGTTCCCCAAGGTGCGCAATGTACAGATCGTGGCCTGTGGCACCAGCTACCACGCGGGCATGGTTGCGCGTTACTGGCTCGAAGAGCTGGCCGGCATTCCGTGCCAGGTCGAAGTGGCCAGTGAATTCCGCTACCGCAAGGTGGTGGTGCAGCCCGACACCCTGTTCGTGTCGATTTCCCAGTCGGGCGAAACTGCCGACACCCTGGCGGCGCTGCGCAATGCCAAGGAGCTGGGCTTCCTTGCCAGCCTGGCCATCTGCAACGTCGGCATCAGCTCGCTGGTGCGTGAATCGGACCTGACCCTGCTGACCCGTGCCGGCCCGGAAATCGGCGTGGCCTCGACCAAGGCGTTCACCACCCAGCTGGTGTCGCTGATGTTGCTGACCCTGTCGCTGGGGCGCGTGCGTGGCACCTTGCCGGCTGGCGTCGAAGCCGAACTGGTGGAGCAACTGCGTCGTCTGCCGGTACGCCTGGGCGAAGCGCTGGCGATGGACGCCACCATCGAGAAGACGTCCGAGCTGTTCGCCGACAAGCATCACACCCTGTTCCTGGGCCGTGGCGCGCAGTTCCCGGTGGCGATGGAAGGGGCGCTCAAGCTCAAGGAAATCTCCTACATCCACGCCGAAGCCTACCCGGCTGGCGAGCTCAAGCACGGCCCGCTGGCGCTGGTGGATGCCGACATGCCGGTCGTTACCGTGGCACCGAACAACGAGCTGCTGGAGAAGCTCAAGTCCAACCTGCAGGAAGTGCGCGCCCGTGGCGGCGAGCTGATCGTGTTCGCCGACGAGAAGGCAGGCATGAGCAATGGCGAGGGCACCCATGTGATCGCCATGCCGCACATCGTCGATGCGCTGGCACCGATCCTGTACACCATCCCGCTGCAATTGCTGTCGTACTACGTGGCCGTGCTCAAGGGCACCGACGTCGACCAGCCCCGCAACCTGGCCAAGTCGGTGACGGTGGAGTAAGGGGCCGGTCAGGCCCAGGCACTCCACACCGCCAAAAGATCCGGGAAGGTTCGCCTTCCCGGATCCTGCTTGCCCCGCACACCCGTGCGGTCGCTGCTCAGGCCATCACAGCGTCGACCAGCGCCACGCTTCACACAGGCAAAACGGGCAGCCGCTTCTGCTGGTTGAACAGCCGCGTTGTGCGCTGAGGGCCGGTGAACTGTCCACTGACAATCAGGGAATCAACTGGGTTTGCCGTTCAACCGCGCCAGCGTTTCATCCAGCTCATCAATCTGCCCCGGCGCTTCGGTCACCACACTGAAGTCGCTCACTTCGACCGCCCCCAACCCATGCCCCAGCAGGTGGAACGAGAACGCCTTGCGCGACTCGTTGTTGTCGAACGTGAACTCCATTTCCAGGGGCTGATCCGGCGTGACCAGCATCTCCTCGGTAGGTAGCCCCACCAGCACCTCCTGCTCGAACTCCTTGGTCTTGAGCACGATATAGGCGTTCTGCTGCGGGTCGGCCGAACGTACCGTCAGGCGCACCCGGGTGTGCGAGCCCTTGGGCATCTCCAGGTACTGCGCGCCGATCAGGTTGTCGGCCCAGTCATCCTTGATCTGCGGCTGCAGCGGGATCACCGTCGCACTGCCGAACTGGTAGTGCTGGTTCAGCGGTGAGCCCATCACTGATTGATCCAGTGCGCTGGCGCGCGCCTGCACCTGGCGTGCCCGCTGGCCACGGAAGCGATCTGTCAGGTTGGCGCGTTCGGCAATGAAGCCGGTACTGGCATACGACCGGCAGCGCTGCTGGAAATCGCATTCGGTGAAGGTGGCATTGCCATCGTGATAGCGCAGCTTGCCGTTGGTGAACGACATGATTTCACGCCCGTTGTCATAGTCGCGCAGCAGCGAACGCCCACTGAGGGCGTTGGGCACCGGGAAGCCGAAGTAGTCGAGCACCGATGCGGTCAGGTCGACGTGACCGTACACGCCGGATTTCACCTGTGGCAGTTGTGCCTGCTCGGGCGCCAGCATCAGGTTGAAGCCCCACGAAGACGCCAGGCGTACACCGTCGATGCCATGGGATTCGTCCGAGGTGATCACCACCAGGGTGTCCTTGAGTACCCCCTGACGTTCCAGCCCGGCAAGAAAGTTATCCACAGCGTCGTCGAGGTAGGCCACTGCCGCCTGCTTGGGCGTGGCGTAGCGTTCGAGGTACTCTGCCGGCGCGGAATAGGGCTGGTGGGTGCCCACGGTCAGCAGGGTGAGCATCCAGGGTTCAGGCTGCTTCTGCAGTTGGCCGACATAGTCCAGCGCGCCTTCGAAAAACGCCTTGTCGTCCTTGCCCCACGGGAAGTCCAGGTAGTTGGGGTTCTTGAACCAGTCCAGGCCCAGGGTGGTATCGAAGCCGATATGCGGCATGATCTTGTCCTTGGCCATGAAGCGCAGCCCGGCACCCTGCAGGTAGTGCGTGCTGAAGCCATGTTCGCGCAATTGCGCCGGCAGGCATTCCTGGTTGCGCTGGTTCTGCGTCAGCAACTCGACCCCCTTGGGGGTACCGTTGTCGAGCTTGTCGTAGTCGCCACACAGCATGGCGTAGAGGCCACGGATGGTCTGGTGGGTATGCAGCACGTAGTCGGGGGTGTTCATGCCGCGTTCGGCCCAGGCGCTCAGCTTGGGCATCAGGTGTTCCTGGTAGGCGGGGTTGAGGGTGCGTCGGTTGATGTCCAGGTAAGCCCCCGGGATGCCTTCCAGCGCGACCACCAGCACGTTGCGCGCGCTGCCGGGCGCGTCGAGCAGCGGCTTGCCGCTCAGGTCCAGGCGGGTCAGGCCGGCCATGGCCACGGGCGGGTCGACCACATCGGCCTCCAGCCAGTCTTCGATACGCGCCTGGCTTTCACCCACGCCTACCGCCAGCAATTGATGTGGCAGGTTGAACACCTGCCACTCGTCCGCTTCGGCAGGTTCCCACGCCTGGGTACCGGCATGCACCAGCAGGCAGGTCACCGGCACCGCCCACAGGTGCCGCGGCAATGGCGCGACGGCTCTGGCCCGGGCCGCCCAGCGGGTCGCAAGCCACAACAGCAGCCCAAGCCCCAGGGCAATGGCGAAGCCAGGATTGGCCAGGCTGCCACCGGCGGAGTTTTCCATGAACTGCACATCGGTGAGGTAGTGCAGGTCGGCCGGGGTCGGCAATCGGCCTACTGCGGCCACCAGCTCGGCACTGGCCAGGCTCAGCACTCCCCACGCCAGCACCACGGGCACTGCCAGCCATACCGGACGACGGTACAGCAGAACGACCAGTGCTCCACCGAGGCCCACGTCGGACAGGTACCCCAGCGGATCGGCCCAGCCGTTCGCCACGCGCAGGCATACAGGAACCACCACCAGCAGCCCGAACAGGGCGGCGAGCGAAGCGCGAGGGTGCTGCAACCAGCGATAGATACGTTTCACGGGGGCGTTCGTCATCATGTCGTCATGTAAATGTGGTGATGGTACCAAGTGCAGTACATCTCCACAGCATTCCGGCAACAAGTCGAAACCCAGTTTTCTGGCCTGGATCAATGTCGAATGCGCCTTCATGGCTTACCGTGGTGGGTTCCTGCCACTCTTTTCAAGGATGAAACGCAATGCAGTCAATGGACCGCAATCATGATATTCAGCCCCTGTCGCGGGCAGACATGACCATCGAGCTCAACGGGCGGCCGGTACCGGCCGCGGCAGGCGAAAGCGTGCTCAACGTGCTGCACGCGGTGGGCCTGCGCCAGGTGGCGCGCAACGACCATGGCCAGGTCACGGGTGCCTTCTGCGGCATGGGCGTGTGCCACTGCTGCCTGGTGTCGATCAACGGTCGCCCCAAGCGCCGCGCCTGCCAGACCATCGTCAAGCCGGGCATGCAGGTCGAAACCGGGGTCAACCGCTTCGACGTGGAGGGTGTCGAATGAGCCTGCGTCCGGTAATAGTCGGCGGCGGTTCGGCAGGCATGGCGGCTGCCATCGAACTGGCCCGGCATGGCGTCTCCAGCGTGCTGTTCGACGAAGCTTCGCGTCTGGGCGGGGTGGTCTATCGCGGCCCTTTGCGCAGCGGCGTCGACCTGGGCTACCTGGGCAAGCGCTATGCCAGCGCGCTGAACACCCTGCACGAAGAGTTCGCCGATTGTGCCGAGCGCATCGACGTGCGCCTGGAAACCCGTGTGGTCGGGGGCGAAGGCGGCAACCGCCTGATGGTGCTGGACAGCGACGAGCAGCTGCACGAAGTGGAGTACAGCCACCTGGTACTGTCCGCCGGCTGCCACGAGCGCAACGTGCCGTTCCCCGGCTGGACCCTGCCCGGCGTGATGCTGCTGGGCGGTCTGCAGTTGCAGATCAAGAGCGGCGTGGTCAAGCCGCTGGGCACCACCGTCATCGCCGGCACCGGCCCGCTGCTGCCCCTGGTGGCATGCCAGCTGCACGCGGCCGGGGTCAAGGTGGAAGGGGTGTACGAGGCATGTGCCTTCGGCAAGATCGCCAAGGAAAGCCTGGCGCTGCTGAACAAGCCGCAGCTGTTTCTCGACGGCCTGAGCATGCTCGGTTATCTGAAGCTCAACGGTATCCCCATGAACTACGGCTGGGGCGTGGTAGGTGCCAACGGCGAGGGCGAACTCACCGAAGTGCGCCTGGCCCCCTACAGTGACAACTGGCAGCCGGACATCAGCCGTGTGCAGCGCGTCTCGGCGCAGACCCTGGCCGTGGGCTACGGCTTCATTCCGCGCACCCAGCTCAGCCAGCAGATGGGCCTGGCCCACGGCTTCAACGAAGACGGCTACCTGCGCGCCGAAAGCAACGTGTGGCAACAGAGCAGCGAGCCGCACATTCACCTGGCCGGTGACATGGGCGGGATTCGCGGTGGCGAAGCCGCGATGCTCACCGGGCGCATCGCCGCCGTGTCGATCCTGCACCAGGCTCAGGTCATCACCCCCGAACAGGCGCTGGACCTGCGCGAGCGCTACCTGGGCAAGCTGGCCGCGATCAAGCGCTTTCGTGCCGGGGTAGACCGCTACACACTGCGCGGCACTGAGCAGATCACGCTGCCCGCACCCGACACCGTCATCTGCCGCTGCGAGCACGTCACCCGCAGCGACATCGACCGCGCCCTGGAGCAGGGTGTACAGGACATGGCCGGGCTGAAGATGCGCACCCGCGTGAGCATGGGCGATTGCCAGGGCCGCATGTGCGTGGGCTACTGCAACGATCGCCTGCGCCAGGCCACCGGGCGTGCCGATGTGGGCTGGCTGCGCCCGCGGTTCCCCATCGATCCGATCCCTTTCTCCGCATTCAAGAACCTCGGCACGGAAGCTGAAGCATGAACAGAACCTATGATGTGGTCATCGCCGGCGGCGGTGTGATCGGCGCTTCCTGCGCCTACCAGTTGTCCAAGCGTGGCAACCTCAGGATCGCGCTGATCGACGCCAAGCGCCCCGGCAACGCTACCCGCGCCTCGGCGGGCGGGTTGTGGGCGATCGGCGAATCGGTCGGCCTGGGCTGCGGGGTGATCTTCTTTCGCATGATGTCGCAAAAGCACAAGCGCGAAGCCAACGGCGCCGCCGTGGCGGTCGATTCCAGCACCCCGCACATCCTGCCGCAGTCGTTCTTCGACTTCGCGCTGCAATCCAATGCCTTGTACCCCGGCCTGCACCAGGAGCTGATGGAGCGCCACGGCATGGACTTCAAGTTCGAGCGCACCGGCCTCAAGTACGTGATCTACGACGACGAGGACCGCCTGTACGCCGAGCATATCGTCGCGCAGATCCCGCATCTGGCCCACGAGGTTCGCTGGCTCGACCGCGATGCCCTGCGCAAGGCCGAGCCTGCCGTCAGCCACCATGCCCACGGCGCGCTGGAGTTCCTATGCGATCACCAGGTCAGCCCGTTCCGTCTGGCCGATGCCTACACCGAAGGTGCGCGGCAGAACGGCGTCGACCTGTTCCTCAACACCAATGTCACCGGCGTGCTGCACCAGGGCGACCGGGTGGTGGGGGTCAAGACCGACGTGGAAGGCGAGTTTCACTGCCAGACCCTGATCAACGCCGGCGGCGCCTGGGCGGCAGAACTGAGCGAGATGGCCACTGGCCTGAGCATTCCGGTCAAGCCGGTCAAGGGCCAGATCCTGCTCACCGAGCGCATGCCCAAGCTGCTGCAGGGCTGCCTGACTACCGCCGATTGCTACATGGCGCAGAAGGACAACGGCGAGATCCTGATCGGCAGCACCACCGAAGACAAGGGCTTCGACGTCACCACCACCTATCCGGAAATCAACGGTCTGGTGCAGGGCGCGGTGCGCTGCATTCCGGAGCTGGCGCAGATCAACCTCAAGCGCAGCTGGGCAGGCCTGCGTCCCGGTTCGCCGGACGAGCTGCCGATTCTCGGCCCGGTGCAGAGCGTGAGTGGCTACCTCAATGCCTGTGGGCACTTTCGCACCGGCATCCTGACCTCGGCGATCACTGGCGTGCTGATCGACAAGGTGCTGCATGAGGAGGCACTGCCGCTGGACCTGACGCCGTTCCTCGCGGACCGCTTCGGTGCTCAGCCCAAAGCCGCCCAGGCCTGACCCGGTGCGTGCCTGAACCTGCGGTGATGGTCGCCGTCGGTTCAGGCGCACGGATCAAGCGTGCAGGCTGACCGGGATCAGATCTGCATGGCCATGCCTTCGACGTTCATCGCCGCCTGGCGCAAGGCCTCGGAGCGAGTCGGGTGCGGGTGGCAGGTGAGGGCGATGTCTTCGGCCGAGGCCGAGAACTCCATGGCCACGCAGTACTCACCGATCATCTCGCTGACGCACGGGCCAACCAGGTGCACGCCGAGTACCTCGTCGGTTTCGGCATCGGCCAGCACCTTGGCGAAGCCTTCGGTCTCGTGGTTGATCTTGGCCCGGCTGTTGGCCATGAACGGGAACTTGCCGACCTTGTATGCGCGGCCTTCGGCCTTGAGCTGCTCTTCGGTCTTGCCCACGCTGGCCAGTTCGGGGCGGGTGTAGATCACCCCCGGGATCAGCCCGTAGTTCACTTCGTGGGCCTTGCCGTGGATGCGCTCGATGCAGGCGATGGCTTCGTCTTCGGCTTTGTGGGCGAGCATCGGGCCGCTGGTGACGTCGCCGATCACCCACACGCCCGGCACGCTGGTGCGATGGCCCTGGTTCTCGAGCATGCCGCGCTTGTCGGTCTGCAGGCCCACCGTTTCCAGGCCCAGGCCCTGGGTGTAGGGGCGACGGCCGATGGCGACCAGCACGTAGTCGGCCTGCAGGGTTTCGGCGGTGCCGCCGGCGGCCGGTTCGAGGGTCAGGCTGACACCGTCGGCCGACGGCGTGGCCTGGGTCACCTTGCTGCCCAGCTTGAAGCTCATGCCTTGCTTGGCCAATGCGCGCTGCAGGGTCTTGGCGGTTTCTTCGTCGGTGCCGGGGCAGATACGGTCGAGGTATTCCACCACGGTGACCTGGCTACCAAGGCGGCGCCACACCGAGCCCAGCTCCAGCCCGATCACGCCCGCGCCGATCACCACCAGGTGTTTGGGCACCTGGGGCAGGGCGAGGGCGCCGGTGGAGTCGATGATGCGCTGGTTGTCGATGGTCACGCCGGGCAGCGGAGTCGGCTCGGACCCGGTGGCGATGACGATGTCCTTGGCCTGCAGTTCGGTCACGGCGCCCTGGTCATCGGTGACCTTGACCTTGCCCACGCCATCGAGCTGGCCCCAGCCCTTGATCCAGTCGACCTTGTTCTTGCGAAACAGGAACTCGATGCCCTTGGTCAGGCCCGCGACGCTCTCGTCCTTCTGTTTCATCATCTGCGCCAGGTTCAGGCTTGGCTTGACCTCGATACCGAGGTTGGCGAACTCGCTGCCGGCAGCCGCTTCGTAGAGTTCGGAGGCATGCAGCAGGGCCTTGGACGGCATGCAGCCAACGTTCAGGCAGGTGCCACCGAGGGTCGGGCGACCTTCGACACAGGCCACGCTCAGGCCCAGCTGGCCTGCGCGAATGGCAGCGTTGTAGCCGCCAGGGCCGCCGCCGATGATCACGACATCATAGGTTTTCATTGTTGTACTCCCGGATGAAGAATCGACAATGCCGCCAAGGTTAGGGGCCGATCTGGAGGTTGTATACAATTTATGCCACTACCTTTTTGCATCGGCCGGTCTACGACGATAGTCCGGCATGCCTCCCTGTTCTTGAGGATGGGCTACCCTTTTGTGCAGACGTCCGAAGATTACGGGAGGCTCATTTCATGCTTGCGCAACTTCCACCTGTTCTGCAAAGCCTGCGGTTGCCCTTGCGACTCAAGCTTTGGGATGGTCACGAATTCGATCTCGGCCCCCAGCCGCAGGTCACCATCGTGGTCAAGGATCCCCAGCTGATCGGCCAGTTGACCCACCCCAGCCTGGATGAGCTGGGCGCGGCGTTCGTCGAGGGCAAGCTGGAACTGGAGGGCACCATCGGCGAAGTCATCCGCGTGTGCGACGAGCTCAGTCAGGCGTTGCTCACGGACGAGGAAGAAGACCAGCCGGTGCGCAGCGAGCATGACAAGGCCACCGACGCGGCGGCCATTTCCTACCATTACGACCTGTCCAACGATTTCTACCAGCTGTGGCTGGACCGCGACATGGCGTATTCCTGCGCCTACTTCAAGACCCCCGGCGACACCCTTGAGCAGGCCCAGCAGAACAAGTTCGAGCACCTGTGCCGCAAGCTGCGGCTCAAGCAGGGCGACTACCTGCTGGACGTGGGCTGTGGCTGGGGCGGGTTGTCACGTTATGCCGCACGCGAGTTCGGCGCCAAGGTGTTCGGCATCACCCTGAGCAAGGAGCAGCTCAAGTTGGGGCGTGAACGGGTCAAGGCAGAAGGGCTTGAAGATCAGGTGGAACTGCAGATTCTCGACTACCGCGACCTGCCGCAGGACGGTCGCTTCGACAAGGTGGTGAGTGTCGGCATGTTCGAACACGTGGGGCATGCCAACCTGGCGTTGTACTGCCAGCGCTTGTTCGGCGCGGTGCGCGAAGGTGGCCTGGTGATGAACCACGGCATCACCGCCAAGCATGTGGACGGGCGCCCGGTGGGGCGCGGCGCGGGCAATTTCATCGAGCGCTATGTGTTCCCCCATGGCGAGCTGCCGCACCTGTCGATGATCAGTGCGCGTATCAGCGAAGCGGGGCTGGAAGTGGTCGACGTCGAGAGCCTGCGCCTGCATTACGCACGGACGCTGGCGCAGTGGAGCGATCGCCTGGAAAGCCAGCTGGACAAGGCCGCGAGCCTGGTGCCGGAGAAGGCCCTGCGCATCTGGCGGCTGTACCTGGCCGGTTGCTCCTATGCCTTTGCCAAGGGCTGGATCAACCTGCACCAGATTCTGGCAGTCAAGCCGTTCGCCGATGGTGGCCACGACCTGCCGCTGACCCGCGAGGACCTGTACCGCTGACAGTCGCGCTCAGAGGATCGGTGAGATCAGTCGGGCGATGCGCATCCCCAGTTGTTGCAGGCGGCGCGTCTGCTGGCTGTCCTCGGGGGTGATTTCCCGCGCTTGGTCGAAGTCGTGCTGGAGCATGGCTTCGACCTGCGCGGCAAAGGCAAGGTCTACGGTCAGCAGCATGATTTCGAAGTTCAGGCGGAACGAGCGGTTGTCCAGGTTGGCACTGCCGATGGCGCTGACTTCGTTGTCGACCAGCACCACCTTCTGGTGCAGAAACCCCGGCCCGTAGCGGAACATGCGCACCCCGGCCTGCACCGCCTCGAAGGCGAACAGGCTGGAGGCGGCGTACACGATACGGTGGTCAGGGCGCGAGGGAATCAGGATACGCACGTCGACGCCCCGCAACACCGCCAGGCGCAGCGCGGCCGACACGGCCTCGTCGGGAATGAAGTACGGGCTGGTGATCCAGAGCCGCTCGCGCGCCGCGTGGATGGCGTCGACAAAAAACAGCGAACAGGTCTCCTGCGGATCGGCCGGCCCGCTGGCCAGTACCTGGCAAAGTACGCCGTTGTCGGGGTAGGTGTCGGGCAGGATCAGTGGCGGCAACTGGCGCGCCGCCCAGTACCAGTCTTCGGCAAAGGATTCCTGCAGGCAGGCCAGCACCGGGCCGCTGACCTGCACATGGGTGTCGCGCCAGGGCGATAGCCTGGGGTTGCCGCCCAGGTATTCGTCGCCCACGTTATGGCCCCCCATGAACCCCAGCATGCCGTCGACCACCACGATCTTGCGATGGTTGCGGAAGTTGACCTGGAAGCGGTTGAACCAGCCGCGGCGGGTGGCGAAGGCGCGGATGTTCACGCCGCCTTCGCGCAAGCTCTGTATATAGGCGGAGGGCAGGGCGTGACTGCCAACGCTGTCGAACAGCACGTAGATCTTCACCCCTTCCGCGGCCTTTCTCAGCAGCAGCGCCTTGAGTTCACGGCCGATGCCGTCGTCGTGGATGATGAAGAACTGGATCAGTACCGTGTCGTGAGCCGCTTCTATCGCCTTGAAGATCGCGTCGAAGGTGGCCTGCCCGTCGATCAGCAGGCTGACCTGGTTGTTGGCCAGGCACGGCATGCGCCCAAGCTTGGGCATGGCCCGCAGCGCCGCATAGGATTCGGAGTTGCGCGCGGTCAGCGCCTCTTCCACCCAGGGGCGCCAGTTGAGGTCGGCCATGGCCACGTGCATTTCGCGGTTGGCCTGGCGGCGGGCCTGGATGTAGGCGTCGAAGGTGCGACTGCCGAACACCAGGTACGGAATCAGCGTGAAGTAGGGGATAAACAGCAGCGACATGGCCCAGGCAATTGCACCTTGGGCGGTGCGCACGGTGAACACGGCATGCAGGGCGGCAATCACGCCCAGCAGGTGAATCACACCGATGAGGTAACCGAAGAAGTAAGGGCTGTGGTAATCCATACACATTCTGCTATCCGAGGGCACTGCCCGCTAACAGAGCACGTTCGCGCCTGCACTTGCAACTGAAAGCACGAAAACGCGTCTAAGCTGTGTTCCGGCTTGGGGCCGGATTCTGAAGGAGTCACTACATGAAAAGTCGTCTGCCGATGCTGGCACTGGTACTGGGCCTGGCGAGCCCGTTGGTGCATGCGCAGATGTTGCAACCGGGCCTGTGGGAGTTGACCAGCAGCAACATGCAGGTCGATGGCAAGCCACTGCCCGACATGGAATTCATGCTCGGCCAGTTGAAGAACCTGCCGCCCGAGCAGCGCGCGATGATCGAGGGTGGCCTGGCCAAGCAAGGCATCAGCGTCGGGGGCAAAGGGGTGCGTTCATGCCTGACCCAGGAGCAGGTTCAGACCAACGACATTCCGCTGCAGGACCCGCAGTCGGGGTGCACGCAGAAGATCACCGAGCGCAACGGCAATGTGTGGAAGTTCACCTTCAGTTGCCCCAAGGCTCAAGGCAACGGTGAAGCGCAGTTTCTCAGCGATCGGGAATTTCTGACCAAGGTCAGCGGCACGTTCAATGCGTCCGGTGTTGAGCAAAAGGGCAGCATGAACACCCGTGCGGTGTGGCTGGGCAACGATTGCGGCACGGTCAAGCCGCGCACCTGATCAGCGCAGGTGCCATTGCCATTGGCTTTGCGCGACAGCGTCGTGGGCATGCAGGCTTTCGGCATGTTCCACACGCAGCTTGAAGCCGTCGATCCACGGCAGCGGTTGCAGGGCCAGATGCAGGCGCCTCGCGGCGTCTTCGCAGAACATCAGGTTCTGCCCGTTGGCCAGCGCAAACGCCTGTTCGTCGGCTCGTTTCACGGCTGTCTGTACAGCAGTGCCGAGAGCTGCCTCGGCCAGGTCGATCAGCTGTCGAAAGGGCATTTGCTCCTCGCCTGGGGCCAGGCGCAGGTGCAGATGGGCCGTGCTGCGTTGGCTGTGTGGTGTTGCGACGATGCCTTGGGCGGTGCCGAGCCAACGCAGGATGGCAGCATGATCGAGGTTACTCCGGTTGGCGAAATCATCGACGAACTGCTGCTGAATCAATTGGCGGGCGAGCGCGGCGGAGCATGGGCAGGTCGAGGAATACTCGACTTGTGCGTTTAGTTCCACGTGGAACACTCCGTTTTCCAAACGTGCGTCCACACTCATCGGGTAAGCCTTCCAGCCTGCCAGCGGGCTGACCAGCGCAGGCCGCTTGAGCAACAGTTCAAAGCCCAGACGCAGGTAAGCGGTGGTAGAGAGGCCCTGATGGCTGTCGATAAACCGTTCCAGGACCTGGCGCACCAACCCTACTGAAAACGCCGCGTGCTCGAATGCCTCCAACGCGAGGTACAGGCGCGACATGTGAATCCCCCGCGAGGCTCCATCATCCAGGCTGACGCCGGCATCGACGCTGGCGCGTACCTGCACGCCGTCGAGTGTGATCGGCAGTGCGATGCCGCACATGCCAACCCATTCCAGAGGCATGGATTGCTGGCTGGCTTGAGCGGCGATATCGGGAAGGGTCAGGGCGTTCATGCTGAAACCATCGCTGAATTAAAAACCAATACGTTACATTATAACGATTCATTCATCATAGTTTTTTCCGAGTCCTCACTCGCAGCCCCCAAGGCGATTGCAACGCAGGCTGAAGCGTTGGCCGCTGGAACTGGACACCCGGTTCTGCGTGGTCCAACCCACCCGGCGGCTATAGCCGACCCAGGCTTCGCCGTCGCTGGCCAGGCCCGTGTAGAAGGTCAGCGGCCCATAGAGGCTGTTGGTTTGTACCCAGCGTCGCTGCCCCAACACCTCAACGCCGCGCACGTACTGGGTGTTGCCCTGGCTATGCACGCTGTACACATTGCCGTCGCGATCTTGGCAGGCCAGCAGGTTGGCGCTGCGCGTGCACTGGGCAGGCTCACTGCGCGGCATCGCGGCGTGAACCGTCGCGACGGGGATCAGCAGGAGCGAAAGCAGTACGAAGGTTTTCATCCAATCTCCGATTGGCTAAATTGCATTGTTATAATATAACATTAAAAAAGGCATCCTTCGAATGCCCCGACGCCCTGATGAGGTATTTGCGCCATGACCGACCGTCTCCCCGTTACTGTGCTGTCCGGCTTTCTAGGTGCCGGCAAGAGCACCCTGCTCAACCATGTGCTGCGTAACCGCGACAACCTGCGGGTGGCGGTGATCGTCAACGACATGAGTGAAATCAATATCGACGCCAGCGAAGTGCAGCGCAACGTCAGCCTCAATCGTGCAGAAGAAAAACTGGTCGAGATGAGCAATGGCTGCATCTGCTGCACCCTGCGCGAAGATCTGCTCGAAGAGGTCGCGCGGCTTGCCCGCGAGGGGCGTTTCGATTACCTGTTGATCGAGTCCACCGGCATATCCGAGCCGCTACCGGTAGCCGAAACCTTTACCTTCCGTGATGAACAAGGCCGCAGCCTGGCCGACCAGGCGCGGCTGGACACCATGGTCACGGTGGTAGACGGGCTGAATTTCCTGGGTGACTACCAGGCCGCCGATAGCCTGGCTTCGCGCGGCGAGACCCTGGGCGAGGGCGATGAACGTTCCATCAGCGACCTGCTGATCGAGCAGGTCGAGTTCGCCGATGTGATCCTGTTGAGCAAGATCGACCTGATCGGCAGCGATGAGCGCGAAGAACTCTGCGCCATTCTGCGCTCGCTCAATGCCCACGCCCAGATCGTGCCGATGGTGATGGGGCAGGTGCCATTGGCGCAGATTCTCGATACCGGCCTGTTCGACTTCGAGCGTGCTGCCCAGGCGCCGGGCTGGCTGCAGGAACTGCGCGGTACGCATGTGCCGGAAACCCAGGAGTACGGCATTGCCGCCACCACCTGGCAGGCCCGCCGCCCCTTGCACCCACAGCGTTTTTTCGACTTTATCCACAGGCCCTGGAGCAACGGCCGCCTGTTGCGTTCCAAGGGCTTTTTCTGGCTGGCCAGCAAGCACCAGGAAGCCGGCAGCTGGTCCCAGGCCGGCGGCATGATGCGCCACGGCTTTGCCGGCCGCTGGTGGCGTTTCGTACCACGCGGGCAATGGCCCCAGGACCCGCAGGACACGGCGGCGATCCTCAAGCACTGGACGGCCGAATGCGGCGATTGCCGACAGGAGCTGGTGTTCATCGGGCAGCACATCGACTTTGCGCAACTGGATGCTGAGCTGGGCGCCTGCCTGCTGAGCGATGAAGAAATGGCATTGGGCGCCGAGGGCTGGCAACGCCTGCCCGACCCGTTTGGCGACTGGCACGACGAAGAGGCGGCCTGATGCTGGCCCTGAAACGCCGTGGCAGCGCCCGGCAAACAGTCGGCGAATCGCCCCAGGTGCTGACCGAGGTGCTGCAGGATGGCGTCAATCTGGCCGTGTGGCAGCGCCAGTTGCCGGTGCATGTGGCCGATTTTGCCCAGGTGCTGTTGTCCCTTGGGCAGCCGCTGGCCGAGTCCCTGACCCTGGAGTTGCAGCCAGATGACGACGCACCCGCCCTGCGCGGGTTGGCGGCAGCGTATGCCGATCTGCAGGGGTATGAGGGGTTCATCTGCGATGTGCGCTGGCTGGTGGGTGCCTACGCCTGCCTGCTCGACGCGCGTCGGGTGGGCCTGCGCCTGCGCGCACTGGAGGGCGCAATGTGCCCGCGTTTTCACGTCGACCACGTGCCGGCGCGGCTGATCTGTACCTATGCGGGCCCCGGCAGTGAATGGCTGGCGGCGCCCGATGCGGTGCAGGTGGAGCAGTTGTCGACCGGTGATGTGGCCGTGCTCAAGGGCGAGAGGTGGCTGGGCAATGAGGGGCAGGGGCTGGTGCACCGTTCGCCGGCGGTACCTGCGGGGCAGCGCCGCCTTATGCTGACGCTTGACTGGATGGCCTGAGCGCGCAGCATAGTGCGTATCCTTCCTGACGAATCGATGCGCATGCTGCAGAACATACCCACCCACCTGATCGGCGGCCCCCTGGGCGCCGGCAAGACCAGCCTGATTCGGCACCTGCTGGCCCAGCGCCCGGCCCACGAGCGGTGGGCGGTGCTGATCAACGAGTTCGGCCAGATCGGCCTGGATGCCGCCTTGCTCGCCACCGACGATGATGGCGTGGCGATGGGCGAAGTGGCGGGCGGATGCCTGTGCTGCGTGAATGGCGCACCGTTCCAGGTGGGCCTGGGGCGCTTGTTGCGCAAGGCGCGCCCTCATCGACTGTTCATCGAGCCTTCGGGGCTGGGTCATCCTGCCCAGTTGCTGGCACAGCTGGGCGAGGCACCCTGGCAAGGCGTGCTGGCGGTTCAGCCGTCGGTGCTGGTATTGGACGCCCAGACATTGGCGGCAGGCCAGGTATTACCCCAGCCGCAGGCGCAGGCACTGCACGGTGCGGGGCTGCTGGTGCTCAACAAATCTGAAGGCTTGGCGGCCGCCACGCGCCTGTGGATAAGCCAGGGCTTGCCTGATGTACCACAGCTTTGGACGGACCATGGGCAGATTGCGCTGAACAGCCTGCCGGGCGTTGGTGTGCATCCGTTGCCGGTGGATAACTTCAAGTTGCCGGAGGCCAAGCCGTTGCCGACGCCGCTGTGGATAAACCCGCTGACGCCGATCTGTCTTTATCAACAGCTGGAGCAGGGCTGGAGCATTGGCTGGCGCTGGCACCCGAGCCAGCAGTTGCACCCGCAGCGTTTGCAGCAATGGCTTGCAGGCCTTGGGTGGCGCAGGGCGAAGCTGGTTATCCACAGCCCGGAGGGTTGGCAGTCGGCCAATGCGCTGGAGGGGCAGGCGCTGCACTGGCAGGCCAGCGAGTGGCGGCGCGACTCGCGTATCGAGCTGATTTTTGCACAGCCGCAGGCAGTGGCGGCCTTGGAGCAGGGGATGCAGGAATGCCGGATTCCCTGAAGACAGGGCCGGCCTTTTTGCAGGCAAGGCTGGCCCCGGTAGACGAAGGGAACGTCACTGGCGCCAGCGATTGTGCTCCTGGCGCCACTGGTTCATCTCGATCACGTTGCCGCCCTGCACCGGCGGCTTGATCTCGAACGGGTAGGGTGCCAGTTCGATCTGCATCGTATGCGCGCCAAACTGCGTCACCGTACCGGGGTGACGATGTTCGCCTGTCACCGTGAATTCGAAGTTGTACACACGGGCCAGGCGCTTGCGCCCGTTGGCATCGCGCACAAAACCGATGCGCTTGAGCGCCACGTTGCCATCCAGCAGTTCCAGGTCGAGCTTGGCGCAATGCTGCTTGACCCGTTCCAGTGCCTTTTCGCGCAGGCCGTGGTTATGCCACAGCCAGGCGCCTGCGGTGGCCAGCAGCATCAGCACCAGAAGGTTTTCGAGGGTTAACATCTACGTTCGCTCCAACCAGATAGGCTCAGCTTAACTGCCACCCCGGTCTGTCGTACAGGTGGCATTTGGCGCCATACTGCGCGCCTTGTTTTTCATTCGATCGTTTGGAAGCCCTGCATGAAACGTACACCGCATCTGCTCGCCATCCAGTCACACGTGGTATTCGGCCACGCCGGCAACAGCGCCGCGGTGTTTCCGATGCAACGGGTGGGGGTCAATGTCTGGCCGCTGAACACCGTTCAGTTCTCCAACCATACTCAGTATGGCCAGTGGACCGGCGAAGTGCTTGCGCCAGAGCAAATTCCGGCGCTGGTGGACGGGATTGCGACGATCGGCGAGCTGGGCAACTGTGATGCGGTGCTTTCCGGCTACCTCGGCAGCGCCGCCCAGGGCCGTGCGATTCTTACTGGGGTGGCGCGGATCAAGGCGGTCAACCCGAACGCCCTGTACCTGTGCGACCCCGTCATGGGGCATCCGGAAAAAGGCTGCATCGTACCCGCCGAGGTCAGTGACTTCCTGCTCGATGAAGCGGTTGCGGTGGCGGATGTGCTGTGCCCCAATCAGTTGGAGCTCGACAGCTTCTGCGGGCGTCGGGCCGAGTCGCTGGAGGACTGCGTGGCCATGGCGCGCAGCCTGCTCGCCCGCGGGCCCAAGGCTGTGCTGGTCAAGCACCTGGCATACCCGGGACGCAAGGCCGAAGACTTCGAGATGCTGCTGGTGACTGCCGAAGGCAGTTGGCACCTGCAACGACCGCTGCTGGCCTTTGCGCGGCAGCCGGTGGGGGTCGGCGACCTGACCTCCGGCCTGTTCCTGGCGCGGGTGCTGCTGGGTGACAGCTGGGTGGCGGCTTTCGAATTCACTGCCGCGGCCGTGCACGAGGTGCTGCTGGAAACCCAGGCTTGCACCAGCTACGAGCTGGAGCTGGTGCGTGCTCAGGACCGCATCATGCACCCGCGGGTGCGCTTCGAGGCGCGGCGACTGTCGCTCTAGAAGGCGTCGCCCTTGAGTTCCTGGTAGCGCTTTTCGAGTTCCTGGCGAATCAGGCGGCGCTGCTTGCCTTGCACGAAGCGGCGCTTTTCCTCGCTGGTCTCTGGCTGGCGTGGCGGCACGGCGACCGGCTTGCGATCGTCGTCCACCGCGACCATGGTGAAGAAGCAGCTGTTGCTGTGGCGCACCGAACGCTCGCGGATATTTTCGGTGACGACCTTGATCCCGACCTCCATCGAGGTGTTGCCGGTGTAGTTCACCGACGCCAGGAAGGTCACCAGTTCGCCCACGTGTACCGGCTCGCGAAAGACCACCTGATCCACCGACAACGTCACCACATAACGGCCCGCGTAGCGGCTGGCGCAGGCATAGGCGACTTCATCGAGGTACTTGAGCAGGGTGCCGCCGTGTACGTTGCCAGAAAAGTTGGCCATGTCCGGGGTCATCAGGACGGTCATCGACAGCTGGGCGTTTCCAGGTTCCATAGTGTGCTCACGGTAAGGTTGCGCTGAGGCGGGGTGGCGAGTGGTTGTCACGCTTCTTTTCCCCAATTTCGAATCCCATGAAAACGGGACGCTGACAGCGCCGTTGCCGTCACGCCGTTCGTGCCATCTTTGGCGTGTTACCGGTCTATCTGTTTCTTGATATTACACCGCCTTTTCGTCGCAGGCGCCGGTGTTAACCTGACCAAGCCCATGCAATGTGGTGCCTGGCGTCATTTGACAGACTAATTCCCCCGCCGCTCCACGACAGGCATGTCATCGAGCGGCGGGCTTGTTCTTCGGTTCGAAGTAAGGAGCTCCACGCCGTGCATGCCATCAGCTTTATTCAGGATCTGGCGGTGATCATGCTGGTTGCCGGTGTGGTCACCATCCTGTTTCACCGTTTCAAGCAGCCGGTGGTACTCGGCTATATCGTCGCCGGCTTCATCATCGGCCCGCACACCCCGCCATTCGGCCTCATCCACGACGAAGACACGATCAAGACGCTGGCCGAACTCGGGGTGATCTTCCTGATGTTCTGCCTGGGGCTGGAGTTCAGCCTGCGCAAGCTGTTCAAGGTGGGGGCCACGGCGTTCATTGCGGCCTTCCTCGAAATCGTGCTGATGATCTGGATCGGCTTCGAGATCGGCCGCTGGTTCGGCTGGAACACCATGGACTCGCTGTTCCTGGGCGCAATCCTGGCAATTTCTTCCACCACCATCATCGTCAAGGCGCTCAACGACCTGAAGATGAAGAACGAGCGCTTCGCCCAGCTGATCTTCGGTGTGCTGATCGTTGAGGACATCCTCGGTATCGGCATCATTGCCCTGCTGTCGGGCATTGCGGTCAGCGGCGCGGTCAGTTCCGGCGAGGTGTTCTCCACCGTCGGCAAGCTCTCGCTGTTCATGATCGTGGCGCTGGTCATCGGCATACTGCTGGTACCGCGGGTACTGGCCTACGTGGCCAGGTTCGAAAGCAACGAGATGCTGCTGATTACCGTGCTGGGACTGTGCTTCGGCTTCTGCCTTCTGGTGGTCAAGCTCGAGTACAGCATGGTGCTGGGCGCGTTCCTGATCGGGGCGATCATGGCCGAATCGCGCCAGTTGCTGAAGATCGAGCAGTTGATCGAGCCGGTTCGCGACCTGTTCAGTGCCATCTTCTTCGTCGCCATCGGCCTGATGATCGACCTGAGCGTGCTCATCGAGTACATCTGGCCGATCGTGGTCATTACTGTAGCGGTGGTCCTGGGCAAGATGCTCTCGTGCGGCATGGGCGCCTTCATCGCCGGCAACGACGGTCGCACCTCGTTGCGGGTGGGCATGGGGCTTTCGCAGATCGGCGAATTCTCCTTCATCATCGCTGCGCTGGGCATGACCCTGCAGGTCACCAGCGACTTCCTTTACCCGGTGGCGGTGGCGGTGTCGGCCATTACCACCTTGCTCACGCCCTACCTGATTCGCGCCGCCGACCCGCTGTCGCTCAAGCTTGCCAGTGTGGTGCCCAAGCGCCTGTCGCGGGTGCTGTCGCTGTACGGCGAATGGCTGCGCAGCATCCAGCCGCAGGGCGAGGGCGCGATGGTGGCGGCGATGATCCGGCGCATCCTGCTGCAGGTGGGGGTCAACCTGGCGCTGGTGGTGGCGATCTTCTTCAGTGGTGGTTACTTCGCGGCACGCATCGGCGAGTACCTGAGCGAATGGTTGCCCGACCTGGCCCAGCAGAAAGCGCTGATCTGGGGCGCGGCGTTGCTGCTGTCATTGCCGTTCCTGATTGCCGCGTATCGCAAGCTCAAGGCGCTGTCGATGCTGCTGGCCGAAATGGGGGTCAAGCCGGAAATGGCCGGGCGCCATACCCAGCGCGTGCGCCGGGTGATCGCCGAGGTGATCCCGCTGCTGTCGCTGCTGGTGATCTTCCTGCTGCTGTCGGCGCTGTCGGCGAGCATCCTGCCCACCAGCGAGCTGCTGTTGCTGATCGCGGTGGTGGCGGCCGGCGTGGTGGCGTTGCTGTGGCGCTGGTTCATCCGGGTGCACACGCGCATGCAGATCGCACTGCTCGAAACCCTCGACAATCAGAAGGAACATCACCCCTAGGGTTTGCAGCGCAGCGGCTGGTCCCGCCATTGGGCCCAGGCCTGTGTCCAACCTTCGGCGTGGCTCACACCGGGCAGCGCAACCTGCTGCATGCAGCGGGCACTGCCTAGTTCCACGCGGTAGTGCTCGAACAGCGAGGCCGGCACGCTGCGGTCCTGCAGGCCGAGAAGGTGGCGCTGCGGCAGGTCGCGCAGGCGCTGGCGATAGTCCAGCGGCTCCAGTGAGCCCGCCAGTGGCGTCAGTTGCAGGGTCTGTGCCCAGTACCGCGGGCTGAGGTTGCCGGCCAGGGTCTGTACCTGGGTAACGTCGCTTCGCCGGGCGGCCAGCAGCAAGGCCAGCGCACCCCCGCCGGAATAGCCGATCAGCTCGAACTCCTGGTTGCCATAGCGTTGCTTGATGCCGCTCAGGGCTTGGTCCAGGCTATCGAGCACTGCCTTGCCAAAGCGCTGGTCGGTCCACATCGCTGCGCGGCAGCCAGGCGCACTGACGAACTGGCAAGGGCGCGCCAGGTACAGGCTGGGCTGTGGGTCTTCCAGGGCCAGTCGCGCCAGCAACAGGTTGCGCGGGCTGGGGTCCAGGCTGGGTTGGCTGGAGGTGGCCCAGGCGCGTCCGTCACCTTCCAGATAGACACGCAGGCGCAGGGCGCCTGGCGCCTTGAGCGGAACGCTCAGCGCCAGCGGGAAGGGCTGGGTAGGCTGGATCTCGACACGATGGCCATGGGCCTGGCTGAGGGTCTGCAACTGTGTCAGCGGCGCCTGGCAGCCGCTCGCCAGCAGCAGGGCGAGCAGTGTGAACAGTCTGGAGTACATCGACAGGGCCCCGGAATGTGAAGGTGCATTCCTGTGCGCGCGGGTCGTATGTCCGAGGGGATGGAGCGGTAGCAACACCGCCGCGCACAGGAAGGCGCGGCGATTCTACGAAGATTGATAGCTCAGAGCCATCATTTTTGTCCGACAAACTGACGGATCAGCTTTCCAGCCACACGTCGCGCGCCCAGTGCCATACCGATTCCCAGGTTTCTTCGGTCACCAGCTCTTCTTCGGCCGACCACAGCACCACGGTGCCGTCTTCCTCGACGCAGTAGTAATCGTCACCATCCTGGCAGATCGGAATCAGCGAACGGTCCACGCCGGCATCCCAGGCATTGGCCGCCACGTCAGGCAGGTAGGTATGCGATTGCGGGTCGGTAACGGTCACCGGCTCCAGGCTGCCGTACACCACATCGCTGACGGTCAACAGGAACTCCCTGAAGACGAACGGGATATCGATGAACAGCTGTTCTTCAATCTCGACCAGCAGGTCTTCGTCGGGCAACTCAAGCGGTACGGGTACCGGTTCGTTGGCTTCACGCAGTTGCTCGATGATTTCTTCCACGGGTTCAATCCTCTTACCTTGACGACACGCTGCGCGTTATACCCTAGTAGGACGCTACGCTAAAAGCAAAACCCCGGGCAAGCCCGGGGTTTTTTGTGCAATGCCTCAAGATCAGCCGTTCTGGCGGATCCCTGCGACCAGCCAAGGCTGGTTTTCGCCCTGGGCACGTTCCATGTTCCAGCTTTCGCTGAACACTTCGCCCTGGTCGAAACGCGAGGTTTTCGACACACCGCTGAAGGTCAGGGTGGCGATGGTGCGGTCGGCACGGTCATCCACGCCTTCCAGTTGCACGTTCAGGTCGTCGATGTAGGTGGACTGGAAGCCTTCACCCAGCTCGGCACGTTCCTTTTTCAGGAACTGCAGCATCTGCGGGGTAACGAACTCGGCGATCTTGTCGATCTCGTTGGCGTCCCAGTGCTGCTGCAGGGTCTGGAAGTGGTTGCGTGCAGCGGCCAGGAAGCTCTCTTCATTGAACCAGGCTGGTGCATTGATTACCGGGCGGGCCGCGGCAGGTGCAGCGGAACCACCGAAGATCGACGGCTGAGCCGGTTGCTCGTGAACTTCACGCTGGAACGGCGCGTGACCGGCAGCGGCCATCTGCGGCTGTTGCTTGCGGCGACGGGCGGCAATGAAACGGAAGATCAGGAAGGCGATGACCGCCATGATCAGGATGTCGAAGATCTGCATGCCCTGGAAGCCGTCGCCCATGAACATGGAGGCCAGCAGGCCACCGGCGGCGAGGCCGGCCAGAGGGCCGAGCCAGCGCGAAGCACCGCTGGCGGCTGCCGGTGGACGGCCTGCCGCATTTGGCGTGGCGGCCGGCGTGGCCGGAGCGGCCTGGCGCGTCTGGTGGGTCGGCGCGGCGCCCGAGCTCTTGCCGCCGCCGAAGCGCTTGGCGTTGGCGTCGAGGCTCAGCGTAAGGCCGATGCACAGCGCCAAGGCGATGCTAAGAAAACGTTGCATAGAAGGGTATTCCCGTTTTGTGGAGTGCACGCGCGCCATGGTGCACAGGTTGTAGGACACATGACTAGCGCCATAATGTTTCTATCTTTTGCTTGGCGCTGTGGGATGTTTACCAAGTGCGTGTAGCAACTGCCCCACCTCTTCGCCGGCAAGGCGGGCTCCCACAGGGGACGGCCTTGCCGGCGGAGGGTGTTACAGCGGCTCCAGCTTGGCGTAGCCAAGCATCAGCCACTTGCTGCCTTCGGCGAAGTTCACCTGCACCCGCGCCTGGGCACCGGCGCCCTCGAAATTGAGGATCACGCCCTCGCCAAACACCGCGTGCTGCACGCGCTGGCCGAGGTTGAACGCGGTTTCGGGGATGTTCGCCGCACCGAACAGGCTGCTCGAATTCTGTTTCTGACCCGAGCCGAACGGCCGGCTGACGCTGTTGGACAAGCGCACTTCCTGCACCAGCCCCGCAGGGATCTCACGCACGAATCGCGACACCTTGTTGTAGGTTTCGCTGCCGTACAGGCGCCGGGTTTCGGCGTAGGTCATCACCAGCTGCTGCATGGCGCGGGTAATGCCCACATAGGCCAGGCGGCGTTCCTCTTCCAGGCGGCCGGGCTCTTCCAGGCTCATCTTGTGCGGGAACAGGCCCTCTTCCATGCCCACCAGGAACACGTGGGGGAACTCCAGGCCCTTGGCGCTGTGCAGGGTCATCAGCTGGATGCTGTCTTCGTGTTCCTCGGCCTGGGCATCGCCGGCCTCGAGGGAGGCGTGGCCCAGGAACGCAGCCAGCGGCGACAGCTCGGCGTCTTCCTCGGCGCTTTCGAAGTTGCGCGCGGCGCTGACCAGTTCTTCAAGGTTTTCTACCCGTGCCTGGCCCTTTTCACCCTTTTCTTCCTGGTGATAGATGATCAGCCCGGACTGCTCGATCACGGTCTGGGTCATCAGGTGCAACGGCATGTCCATGACCTTGGCCGAGAGGTTCTCGATCAGCTCGATGAACGCGGCCAGGGCGCTGGCGGCACGGCCCTTGAGGCCCTTGTTGGCGATCAGCAGGCTCATCGACTCCCACATCGATACCTGGGCGTGACGGGCGTGTTCGCGAATCGCCTCCACGGTCTTCTCGCCGATGCCGCGCGGCGGCACGTTGATCACCCGCTCTAGCGCCGCGTCATTGCCACGCCCTTCAAGCAGGCGCAGGTAGGCCATGGCGTTCTTGATCTCGGCGCGTTCGAAGAAGCGCTGACCACCATAGATGCGGTACGGGATGCGCTCGCGCAGCAGGGCTTCCTCGAGCACCCGCGACTGGGCGTTGGAGCGGTACAGGATGGCGATGTCGCTGCGCGCCATGCCGGTCTTGAGCGCGCTTTCGATGGTCTCGACCACATAGCGCGCTTCGTCGTGTTCGTTGAAGGCGGCGTACAGGCTCAGCGGTTCGCCGTCGCCGCCGTCGGTCCACAGCTCCTTGCCCAGGCGATCACTGTTGTTGGCGATCAGGGCGTTGGCCGCCTTGAGGATGCCGGCGGTGGAGCGGTAGTTCTGCTCCAGGCGGATCATCTGGGTGTCGGGGAAGTCGGCACTGTACTGGTGGATGTTCTCGATCTTGGCGCCGCGCCAGCCATAGATGGACTGGTCGTCGTCGCCCACCACCATCAGGCTGTCACCGCCCTGGGCCAGCAGGCGCAACCAGGCGTACTGCACGGCGTTGGTGTCCTGGAACTCGTCCACCAGCAGGTGGCGGAAGCGCCGCTGGTAGTGCTGCAGCAGGCCCGGGTTGTCGCGCCACAGGTCCAGCGCGCGCAGCAGCAGTTCGGAGAAGTCGATCACGCCGGCGCGCTGGCAGGCTGCCTCGTAGGCCTCGTAGATGCTGCGCATGGTGCCCAGGAACAGGTCGCCGCTGGCCTGGATGTGCTGCGGGCGCAGCCCTTCGTCCTTCTGCCCGTTGATGAACCACTGCGCCTGGCGTACCGGCCAGCGCTGTTCGTCCAGGCCCAGCTCGCGGATCACCCGCTTGACCAGGCGTTGCTGGTCGTCGCTGTCGAGGATCTGGAAGTTCTGGTTCAGCCCCGCTTCCTGCCAGTGGGCACGCAACAGGCGGTGCGCCAGGCCGTGGAAGGTACCCACCCACATGCCGGCCGGGTTGATGCCCATCAACTGCTCGATGCGCTGGCGCATCTCGGCGGCGGCCTTGTTGGTGAAGGTCACCGACAGCACCGAATGGGGTGAGGCCTGCTCGACCTGGATCAACCAGGCGATACGGTGCACCAGCACTCGGGTCTTACCGGAGCCGGCACCGGCCAGAACCAACTGGCGACCAAGCGGGGCCGCTACGGCCTGGCGTTGGGCGTCGTTGAGGGAGTTCAACAGGAGGGAGAGGTCATCGCGCATCCGGCCATTTTAGGGGCGCAAGCGAGCCGGGGGCAAACCCATGGTGGAAAAAGATCGCCCAAGGCGCCGCCCGCTCATCGGGCGCGCCCCTTGGCCCGCGTGCTTGAGGGCTCGGCACTGAAACCAGGTTCCATAATTGCCACGCACAATTTATGACCCAGAGCAGTTTGGCCCAGGCGCCTGCTTGTGTATGCTCCGTGCTCGTTCGAGGCTCACCATTACAAGAACATTGCCTATGACCTTCGCATCTGCCTCCGTCAGCGTGCCGCTGGAAGCGCGCCGCGGTATTCGCAAACAGTTCGCCACGCAACTGGCCGTCGAGCGTACCCGTCTGTTGTACCAGGGCTCGTTGCTGCCCACCCTGTTCATGCTGCTCAACGGCCTGGTGTGTGCCTGGCTGCTGTGGAGCCCGCAGCGCTACCTGCTGGTCAGTGTGTGGATCGTCTGGTTGATGGCGCTGGTAGCGCTGCGGGTCATTCAGGTTGCGGCCTTCGACGCGGCGATGCCCGATCGACAGGTGCAACCGACCTGGTGGCGCATGTTCCTGCTCGGTTCGGCCTTCAGCGGCCTGACCCTGGCCAGCGCGGCGATTGCCCTGGTGCCTGTGGATAACTTCGTGCAACAAGCCTGGGTCTTCGGCTTGCTGGGGGCCGCGACCCTGTCGGCGAGTGTGGCCTACGCGGTCAGCCTGCCGGCGTTCCTGAGTTTCACCTTGCCGTGCCTGCTGCCGCCGATCGCGTTTCTGTTCTGGCGCGGTGACGAGCAGCAGCAGGGCTGGGGCTGGCTGGGGCTGATCCTGCTCGGCGCGTTGATGGTGGTGGCCTGGCAGGTCAATCGGCTGATCGAGGGGGGCCTGTTGCGCCGCTTTCAGAACCAGGCGCTGATCGAGCACCTGCAGGCCGCGCAGGCGCGCAGCGAGCGGCTCAACAAGGCCCTGGCGACCGAGGTCGAGCAGCGTCGGCTGATCGAGGAGCAACTGCGTCAGGCCCAGGCCGGGCTGGAATCGAGGGTGGCGCAGCGCAGCCAGGAGCTGGACCGCGCCAACCAGGCCCTGAGCAAGAGCGAGCAGCGCCTGGCCCTGGCGCTGGAAGCCAGTGAGCTGGGGCTGTGGGACTGGAATCTGGAAACCGACGAGGTGCATCACACCCAATTGCACGAGCTGTTCGGCCTGAACCCGGAGCAGGTGCGGGCGGTGCAGGCGCACCTCAAGCCGCGCCTGCACCCGGATGACGTGCCCGCGCTCAAGCGCGCCCTGGTCGACCACCTCAAGGGGCGCACCGACGATTACCGTATCGAGTACCGCTTCCGCCACGCCCAGGGCCACTGGTGCTGGATCGAGGACCGCGGCCGCGCGGTGGAGCGCGATGCCGCCGGGCGGGTGGTGCGCATGCTCGGCACCCGGCGCGACGTGAGCGCGCGCAAGGCCCAGCAGGAACAGCAACGCCTGGCCGCAACCGTATTCGAGGCGGCCAGCGAAGGCATCGCGATCATGGGGCCGGACTATGCCGTACTGGCCGCCAACCAGGCGTTCTGCCACATGACCGGCTACGTGCGCGAAGAACTGCTGGGGCGCAATGCGCTGGAGCTGCCATGCAGCCGCGACGCGCGCCGGCACTACGGTGCCATCGACCAGGCCCTGGCGCAGCAGGGGCGCTGGGAAGGCGAGCTGGTTGAGGCGCGCAAGAGCGGGGAACTCTACCCGCAGTGGCTGCAACTGACCGGCGTGACGGATGCGCGTGGCCAGGTCGGCACCATCGTGGGTTTCTTCACCGACCTGTCGGCACGCCGCGAGTCCGAAGAGCGCCTGCGGTACCTGGCGCACTACGACGAACTGACCGGCCTGGCCAACCGCGCGTTGTTCCGCCTGCGTCTGCATGAAGCCGGCCAGCGCCTGCGTGGCAGCGGTCGCAGCCTGGCGCTGCTGCACATCGACCTGGACCGCTTCAAGCTGCTCAACGACAGCCTGGGTCACGAACTGGCCGACCGGCTGCTCAAGACCATGGCCCAGCGCATCGGCAACGCAGTGCCCGAGGCCGATACCGTGGCGCGTCTGTCCGGTGACGAGTTCGTGGTGCTGTTCGACGGCTATTCACACCTGTCCAGCCTGGTGCGGGTAGCGACGCGCCTGCTGGACAAGCTGCGCGTGCCGCTGCGTGTCGACGGGCACGAGCTGGTGATCAGCGCTTCAGTGGGGGTCAGTCTGCTGCCCGATGCCAGCCTGGATGTCAGCACCCTGGTGAGCCAGGCCAACATGGCCATGCAGCACGCCAAGCACCTCGGCGGCGACGGGTTCCAGTTCTACACCGAGAGCCTGCAGGCCAGCACCCTGGAGCGCCTGCAATTGGAGAACCAGCTGCGCAAGGCCATCGAAGAGCGCCAGCTGGAGGTCTATTACCAGCCCAAACTGTGCCTGACCAGCGGCCGCCTGCAGGCTGCCGAGGCCCTGGTGCGCTGGCATCACCCACAGGTGGGCATGGTGCCACCGGGCGACTTCATCGGCCTGGCCGAAGAGACCGGGCTGATCGCGCCGATGGGCGAGTTCGTGTTGCGCCAGGCGTGCTGGCAGGCCTGTGAATGGCAACGGCAGGGGCTGGCGCCGATTCGCGTGTCGGTGAACCTCTCGGTGTATCAGTTGCGCCAGGGCAAGCTGGTCAGCCTGGTGCGTCAGGTGCTGGAAGACAGCGGCCTGGCACCGCACCTGCTGGAGCTGGAGCTGACCGAAAGCCAGTTGCTCGACAGCGTGGAGCACATCATCGCGACCTTTCATCAGTTGCATGAACTGGGGGTCAAGCTGGCCATCGACGATTTCGGCACCGGCTATTCGTCGCTCAGCTACCTCAAGCGTTTTCCGGTGAATTACGTGAAGATCGACCAGACCTTCATCCGTGGCCTGCACGAAGGCAGCGAGGACGCCGCGATCACCCGTGCGATCATTGTCATGGCCCACAGCCTGGGCCTGCAGGTGGTGGCCGAAGGGGTGGAAACCCAGGAGCAGCTGGCGTTTCTGCGCGAGCAGGGCTGCGATGAGGTGCAGGGCTACCTGATCAGCCGGCCGGTGGAGGCCGACAGCCTGGCCGCCTTGCTGCGTGAAGATCGGCGCTGGTAGCCCCACGGCCAGGGCCCCGATCAACGGGGCCCTGGCGTTGTAACAAGTCGCAGCCTGCCGGTCAGTGAGTGACCAGGATCTCCTCCAGGCTCACCAGCAGTTTGCCGTTGTGGAAAATATCCACTTTCGGGATGTTGCTGTGGTCGCCGTCCATTTCGAAACAGACCGCACGTTCGGTGATCACCTGGGCAGCCAGGGCGTCCACGTTCTCCAGCTTCAGTTCCAGCGCCAGGGCGTGCGATTTGTCCTGGATGGCGCGTTTCACCAGCACCGGCACGATGGCCGAGGTGGCGACTTCCACGGTGCCATACACTCGAAACCTGGCGTTGCCCGGCATCTTGTCGTTCTGCGCGATCCAGCCTTTTGCTTTCAGGGACATTCCTTTGTACTCCATTCGATGGTGGGTGGGATGTTGCGTGCCCACTATCGAACAGCGCGGCTGCACCCGGCAGCCGGAAAACTTTCAACCGTGCCAGGCGCGTCCCTGGTGAGCCAGCAGGCTATGGGCCTGGTCCGGGCCATTGGAGCCGGCCGGGTAAGGGCGCGGGGCCTGGAAGTGCTCCTGCCAGCCAGTCAGGATCGGGTCGATCCAGGCCCATGCGGCCTCCACTTCGTCGCGGCGCATGAACAGGGTCGAGTCGCCGTCCAGAACATCCAGCAGCAGGCGTTCGTAGGCGTCCCAGCGTCGTGCCTGGCCGAACACCTGGGCCAGGTTCAGGTTCAGTTCCACCGGCTCCAGGCGCATGCCCTTGCCCGGTGCCTTGGTCATCATCTGCAGGCTGATGCGCTCATCGGGCTGCAGCTGGATCAGCAACTGGTTGGCCTGGTCGCCGTCGAACAGGCGATGGGGCACCGGCTTGAACTGGATGACGATCTGCGAGGAGCGCTTGGCCATGCGCTTGCCGGTACGCAGGTAGAAGGGCACGCCGGCCCAGCGCCAGTTGTTGATGTGGGCTTCGACGGCGACGAAGGTTTCGGTGTCGCTGTCGTTGTCCACGTCCTTCTCGAAGTAGTAGGCCGGAACCTCCTGCCCGCCGATCTTGCCGGCGCTGTACTGGCCGCGCACGGTCTTGTCCTGCACGTCCTGCCCGGTGATGGGTTTGAGGGCCTTGAGGATCTTGACCTTTTCATCGCGCACCGCCTCGGCCTCGAACTGCGCAGGTGGCTCCATGGCTACCAGGCAGAGCAGTTGCAGCAGGTGGTTCTGCAGCATGTCGCGGGTCGCGCCGGCACGGTCGTAGTAGCCGCCGCGGTTTTCCACGCCGAGGGTTTCGCACACGCTGATCTGCACGTGGTCCACCTGGTTGGTGCGCCACACCGGTTCCAGCAGCGCGTTGGCGAAGCGCAATGCCATGAGGTTCTGCACCGTCTCCTTGCCCAGGTAGTGGTCGATGCGAAACACCTGGGATTCGGCGAATACCGCGCCGATGGCGCTGTTGATCGTGGTGGCGGACTCCAGTGAGTGGCCGATGGGTTTTTCCAGCACGATACGCGCTTCGCTGTCGACCAGCCCGGCCACCTGCAGGTGGGTGGCGATGGGCACGAACAGGTTGGGTGCGGTGGCCAGGTAGTAGACCCGCGTCAGCCCGCCGGGCTCGCCCAGAAAGCGGGCGAGGCGGCCGAAATCGGCGCTCTGCATGGCGTCCATGGAGAAGTAGTCCAGGCGCGTGGAAAAGCGGTGCCACACCTCGTCGCTGAAGTCCTGGGGCGCGATCTGGGCGCGGCAGCGGCGTTCGACCAGCTTGAGAAATTCAATCCGTGGCAAGGGCCGGCGGGCCAGGGCGATGATCCGCACGGCGTTGTGCAGACGGCCTTCGCGAAACAGGTGGTAGAGCGCTGGAAGCAGTTTGTTCAGGGCCAGGTCGCCGGTGCCGCCGAACACCAGAATGTCGCACGGGATAGTCAATGCCACCACTCTCCAAGATCGTTTAGCTGGGCGGGTCGCCGGTCATGTAGTATAACTACAAGAAAGCTACAACCCGGTCAGCCGATCATAACCGAGTCCTGCCCTTGAATCTGTTGCAACACATCGCCCAGTCGCGCCATCTGCTACGCAAATCGGAACTGAAGGTTGCCGATCACGTATTGCTCGATCCAGCGGCTGTCATGCATAGCTCCATGGCTGATCTGGCGCACAGCGTCGGGATCAGCGAGCCGACCATCGTGCGTTTCTGCCGGGCGATCGGTTGCACCGGTTTCCAGGACCTCAAGCTCAAGCTGGCGCAAAGCCTGGCGGCGGGTGCGAGCTTCGGTCAGTTCGCGATTCATGAAGACGATTCGGTAGCCGACTACAGCCTGAAGATCTTCGACACCACCCTGCACACCCTGATGGAAGTGCGCGAGCACCTCGATGCCCAGGCATTGCAGCGCGCCGTGACGGCCATGGCCCAGGCGCAGCGCGTGGAGTTCTACGGGTTTGGTGCATCGGGTGCGGTGGCTGCTGATGCCCAGCACAAGTTCTTCCGCCTGTTGCTGACGGCAGCGGCGTATTCCGACCCGCACATGCAGGCGATGTCGGCGGTCACCCTCAAGCCGGGTGACGTGGCGATCTGCATTTCCCAGTCAGGGCGTTCCAAGGACCTGCTGATCACTGCCAACCTGGTGCGTGAAAGCGGTGCGACGCTGATCACCCTGTGCCCGAGCCAGACCCCGCTGGCCGAACTGTCCACGGTCAACCTGGCCATCGACGTGCATGAAGACACCGAAATCTACACCCCGCTGACCTCACGTATCGCCCACCTGGTGGTGATCGACGTGCTGGCCATGGGCGTTGCCATGGCGCGCGGGCCGAGCCTGGTCAACCACCTCAAGAGCGTCAAGCGCAGCTTGCGCAGCCTGCGCCTGTCGCCCAAGTCGATCAAGGCGATGGACGACTGATCGTCTTGCACCGCCCGAGCTGACACCTTCGCTGGCTTGCCAGCGAAGGGCAGCACCGCATACCACGCCTGATTGTTCATGCTTTTGTAACCCTCCCGCCGCCAAACCGTAACCCCGCCCGGGCACGCTGAAACTCCCCGCAATCGACCAGGGAGACACGCAATGGCTCGTGAATTCGATGGCTCGCACCAACCTACCGCCAAGTCCCGCAAGCAGCAGGAAAAGGATCAGCGCCGCATGGAGTTTCGCCGCGCGATCGAAAGCTATTCCGAGCAGCGCCAATTGCTGCAGGACATCGCCGACTACCCCGAACTGCACGCTGTCAGCGTATGGCAGGTGTCAGCGGCAACGTCCCCGAGAAACGCTCAACAAGCGCGCTGATCTGCGCACGTTCGCTGCGGATGAACGCAACAAAGGCCAGGGCCACCGGCGACTGCCGCTTGGCCTTGGCCTGCACCACGCACCAGCTGCGATACAGCGGCAGCTCCTCTACCGGCAGCTCGCGCAGCACCCCGGTGGCCAGTTCCATGTTCAGTGCATGCCGGGTCAAAAGGGCGATGCCAAGGCCTGCGATCACGCATTCGCGCTGGGCGTCGGCCGATGCCACTTCCAGGGTCTGGGTGAAGTGCACGCGCTTTTCCTTGAAGTACTCCTCGCACGCCTTGCGCGTGCCCGAACCCTGTTCGCGCACCAGCAGCGTATGCGGCTCCAGGTCCTGCAGGCGCAGGCTGTCGAGCGTGCACAGCGGGTGATCGGGCGGGGCCACGGCCACGATCGGGTTGTTCAGGAAGGGCAAAAACTCCAGGCCCATGTCCTGCGGCACCATCGACATGATGATCAGGTCGTCGCGGTTGTCCGACAGGCGCCGGATGGCCTGGGCGCGGTTGACCACGGTGAGGGTCAGGTTGACCTCCGGGTGCAGGCGCTTGAAGGCGGCGAACAGGTGCGGCACGAAGTACTTGGCGCTCGATTCCACCGCCAGCTTGAGCTGGCCCTGCAGCGAGCCCTGCATGTCCGACAGCTGCATGTCGAGGCTCTCCAGGCGTCCGAAGATGTCCCGGCTGGCGCGCTGCAGCGCCTCGGCGGCCTCGGTGAGGTAGAGCTTCTTGCCGACGTACTCGAACAGCGGCTGGCCTACCAGTTCTTCGAGCTGGCGGATCTGTAGACTAACGGCGGGTTGCGTCAGCGACATCTCCTCGGCGGCCCGGCTGTAGGAACGCAAATCACACACTTCATTGAAGATCTGCAATTGACGCAATGTCATACGCATCAGTGACTTACGCATATTTCCCGTCGCCTCGGCAAAACCCTGTTACGGCACTATAAGCAATTGCTAATGCTGCCCCTAACAAATATTGATTTTTGTTTATTCACGTTCGGCGCTAGGGTGATTATACGACTGGCCAGCGACGTCTGGTCACGCGCCGACCGGTACTGCCGGTTCGTTTGTTACCAACGGCTTTGGGAAGACTCCAGTGATAAAAAAAATCCTGATCGCCAACCGGGGTGAAATCGCAGTACGCATCGTGCGTGCCTGCGCCGAGATGGGCATTCGCTCGGTGGCGATCTATTCCGACGCCGACCGTCACGCCCTGCACGTAAAGCGTGCGGACGAGGCCCATAGCATCGGTGCCGAACCCCTGGCCGGTTATCTCAACCCGCGCAAGCTGGTGAACCTGGCAGTGGAAACCGGTTGCGATGCGTTGCACCCGGGCTATGGTTTTCTGTCGGAGAACGCGGAGCTGGCGGACATCTGCGCCGAACGCGGGATCAAGTTCATCGGCCCGGCCGCCGAAGTCATTCGCCGCATGGGCGACAAGACCGAGGCGCGGCGCAGCATGATCAAGGCCGGCGTACCGGTCACCCCGGGCACCGAAGGCAACGTGGCCGACATCCACGAAGCCCTGGAAGAGGGCGACCGCATCGGTTACCCGGTTATGCTCAAGGCCACTTCCGGCGGCGGCGGGCGCGGCATTCGTCGCTGCAACAGCCGCGAAGAACTCGAGCAGGCCTTTCCGCGGGTGATTTCCGAAGCCACCAAGGCATTCGGTTCGGCCGAGGTGTTCCTGGAAAAATGCATCGTCAACCCCAAGCACATCGAGGCGCAGATCCTGGGTGACAGCTTCGGCAACGTAGTGCACCTGTTCGAGCGCGACTGCTCTATCCAGCGCCGCAACCAGAAGCTCATCGAGATCGCCCCCAGCCCGCAGCTGACCCCCGAACAGCGCGCCTACATAGGCGACCTGTCGGTGCGCGCGGCCAAGGCCGTGGGCTACGAGAATGCCGGTACCGTGGAGTTCCTGCTCGCCGATGGCGAGGTGTACTTCATGGAAATGAACACCCGGGTGCAGGTGGAGCACACCATCACCGAGGAAATCACCGGTATCGACATCGTTCGCGAACAGATCCGCATCGCCTCGGGCCTGCCGCTGTCGGTCAAGCAGGAAGACATCCAGCACCGCGGCTTCGCGCTGCAGTTCCGGATCAATGCAGAAGACCCGAAAAACAACTTTCTGCCCAGCTTCGGCAAGATCACCCGCTACTACGCCCCCGGCGGCCCGGGCGTACGCACCGACACGGCGATCTACACCGGCTACACCATCCCGCCGTTCTACGACTCGATGTGCCTGAAGCTGGTGGTCTGGGCGCTGACCTGGGAAGAAGCCATGGACCGCGGCCTGCGGGCCCTGGACGACATGCGCCTGCAGGGGGTCAAGACCACCGCCGCGTACTACCAGGAAATCCTGCGCAACCCGGAATTCCGTAGCGGCCAGTTCAACACCAGCTTCGTCGAAAGCCACCCTGAACTGACCAACTACTCGATCAAGCGCAAACCCGAAGAGCTGGCCCTGGCCATCGCCGCCGCCATCGCCGCCCACGCAGGCCTGTGAGGAACCCTACAATGTCCAAGAAAATTTTCGTAACCGACACGATCCTGCGCGACGCCCACCAATCGCTGCTGGCCACCCGCATGCGCACCGACGACATGCTGCCGATCTGCGACAAGCTCGACAAGGTGGGCTACTGGTCGCTGGAAGTGTGGGGCGGCGCGACCTTCGACGCCTGCGTGCGCTTCCTCAAGGAAGACCCGTGGGAGCGCCTGCGCAAGCTGCGCGCAGCACTGCCCAACACCCGTCTGCAGATGCTGCTGCGCGGCCAGAACCTGCTTGGCTACCGGCACTACAGCGATGACGTGGTCAAGGCCTTCGTGGCCAAGGCAGCAGTCAACGGCATCGATGTGTTCCGCATCTTCGACGCCATGAACGACGTGCGCAACCTGCGCGTGGCCATCGAGGCCGTGAAGGCGGCCGGCAAGCATGCCCAGGGCACCATCGCCTACACCACCAGCCCGGTGCACACCATCGAGGCGTTCGTGGCCCAGGCCAAGCAGATGGAAGCCATGGGCTGCGACTCCATCGCGATCAAGGACATGGCCGGCCTGCTGACCCCCTACGCCACCGGCGAGCTGGTCAAGGCACTCAAGGCCGAGCAGTCGCTGCCGGTGTTCATCCACAGCCACGACACGGCCGGCCTGGCCGCGATGTGCCAGCTCAAGGCCATCGAGAACGGTGCCGACCATATCGACACCGCCATCTCCAGCTTCGCCTGGGGCACCAGCCACCCGGGCACCGAATCGATGGTTGCAGCGCTCAAGGGCAGCGAGTTCGATACCGGCCTGGACCTGCAACTGCTGCAGGAGATCGGCCTGTACTTCTATGCCGTGCGCAAGAAGTACCACCAGTTCGAAAGCGAGTTCACCGCCGTGGATACCCGCGTGCAGGTCAACCAGGTACCGGGCGGGATGATTTCCAACCTGGCCAACCAGCTCAAGGAGCAGGGTGCGCTCAACCGCATGAACGAAGTGCTGGCCGAGATCCCGCGGGTGCGTGAAGACCTCGGCTTCCCGCCGCTGGTCACGCCCACCTCGCAGATCGTCGGTACCCAGGCGTTCTTCAACGTGCTGGCCGGCGAGCGCTACAAGACCATCACCAACGAGGTGAAGCTGTACCTGCAGGGCGGCTACGGCAAGGCACCGGGGGTGGTCGACGAGAAGCTGCGTCGCCAGGCCATCGGCAGCGAAGACGTCATCGACGTGCGCCCCGCCGACCTGCTCAAGCCCGAGATGACCAAGCTGCGTGCCGACATCGGCAGCCTGGCCAAGTCCGAAGAAGACGTGCTGACCTTCGCCATGTTCCCGGACATCGGGCGCAAGTTCCTTGAAGAGCGTGAAGCCGGCAGCCTGACCCCTGAAGTGCTGCTGCCGATTCCGGAAGCCGGCGCGGTGGCCTCGGCCGGTGGCGAAGGCGTACCAACCGAGTTCGTGATCGACGTGCACGGCGAGACCTACCGCGTGGATATCACCGGTGTGGGCGTCAAGGCCGAAGGCAAGCGCCACTTCTACCTGTCCATCGACGGCATGCCGGAAGAGGTGGTGTTCGAGCCGCTCAACGAATTCGTCGGCGGTGGCAGCAGCAAGCGCAAGCAGGCCAGCGAGCCGGGCCATGTGAGCACCACCATGCCGGGCAACATCGTCGATGTGCTGGTCAAGCAGGGCGACACGGTCAAGGCCGGCCAGGCGGTGCTGATCACCGAAGCGATGAAGATGGAAACCGAGGTGCAATCGGCCATCGCCGGCAAGGTTGCAGCCATACACGTGGCCAAGGGCGACCGGGTCAACCCGGGCGAGATCCTGATCGAGATCGAAGGCTGACTCAGGCCTTCATCTGCAAGCGGTTAACCTCTGGGGAGCGAATTGCTCCCCTTTTTTTATCTTCTGTTGGATACGCCCGCTTCGGGTACCCGCCTCACGCACCCGTACGGCACGCTTCCAGCGTCTTGAGCTGACCCTCTGGGCGCTGGTTGTCCTCGCTCAGCCAGCGTTCGAAACCAGCGGCAATGGCCGGCCATTCGTCATCGGTGATGGAGTACCAGGCCGTGTCGCGGTTGTGGTCCTTGGTCACCATGTGCTTGCGAAACACCCCTTCGAAGGTGAACCCGAAACGCTCGGCCGCGCGCTTGGAGCGGGCATTGTCGTTGTTGCACTTCCATTCCAGACGCCGGTTGCCCAGGGCGAAGGCCTGCTTGCCCAGCAGGTAGATGGCCTCGGTGCCCCTGGGCGTGCGCTGCATGGCCGCGCCGAAGGCAATGTGGCCGATCTCGATACGGCCCTGCTCGGGCACGATCGACATCAGGCTGAGGATACCCTGGGTCTGCCCGCTGGCCAGGTCGATCACGCTGTAGAACAGCGGGTCGCTGCTGGCGGCGTTGCTGTCTAGCCAGTGGTCGAAGTCTTCGCGCTCGGTGAATGGTCCGTAGGCCAGGTACTTCCACAGTGTCTGGTCGGCCTCGGGGCCCTGGAACACCGCCCACAGGTGCTCGCGGTCGCGGCGCGGGTCGAGTTTTTCCAGGCGGATGAAGCGCCCGACCAGCGGGACAGGCTGCGGGGCCTTGGCCGGCCGCCAGTTCAACGGTGTGCTCATGGTGGCTTCTCCGATTACAGGGCTTTGCGGAACTGGATGAAACCCGGCCGTTCGGCCACCTGTTCATACAGCGAAATACCGGTGGCGTTGGTTTCATGGGTCAGCCAGTGCACCTTGGTGCAGCCGGCCTGGCGCGCCGTGTCGTACACCAGCTCGATCAGCTGGCGGCCCACGCCCTTGCCGCGCTGGTTGGCGTCGACATACAGATCCTGCAGATAGCAGGCGTTTTCCACCGTCCAGTTGGAGCGGTGGTAGATCCAGTGCACCATGCCCACCGCCTTGCCATCGACCCAGGCCAGCGCAGCGTTGGTCGGCTCGCTGGTGTCGAGCATGCGCTGCCAGGTCACGGCACTGACCGCCTCATCGATGCGGGTCTCATAGAAACGCTGGTAGGCCTGCCACAGCGGCAGCCAGGCGGCGTGGTCATCGGCGGTCACGGGGCGCAGGGTCACGGTAGACATCGAAGGATCCTTGTGTGCGATACAGGGGGTTGGCGAATGGCCCCATCCTAGGCAGGCTATTGGCTTATGGTAAGAGCCATTTCCAGCTTATTTGGCAGGTCCATTTCATGAGCGAACGCAGCGTTGCCTTGCCCTTCGACCCCACCGGCATCGTGCTGGACCGTCGTCAGGGGCTCAGTCGCCAGTTGTACCAGGCGCTGCGCCAGCGCGTGCTGGACGGGCGACTGGGTAGCGGCACGCGTCTTCCCGCCACCCGCGACATGGCCGCAGCGCTGGCCGTCTCACGTAACAGCGTAGTTCGTGCCTACGACCAGCTGTATGCCGAAGGCTATATCGAAAGCCGGGTGGGCGATGGTACCTACGTCAGTCAGCTGCCAAAACTATCCACAAAACTGTCCACAGGGTTATCCCTGGGTTTTTCCACAGGGTTATCCACAAAAACGGGTGATTGCACTGAGGATTTATCCAGTAAAGTTATCCACACGGGCGTGCTGGAGCGCCTGGAAAACAATCATTTATCCGTGCATGAGCCTCGTGCGCCGCGGGCTTTTCAGGTTGGCATACCGGCCTTCGATCTGTTCCCCTTCGAGGTGTGGGCCAAGCTGCAGGCGGGTTTCTGGCGAAATCCCGACCCGGCGTCACTCGGTTACGGCGACCCGGCCGGAGAACCGCTGCTGCGCGAGCTGATTGCCACCTACCTGCGTCGCTCCCGTGGGTTGTCCTGCGTGGCTGAACAAATTGTGATCACCAGTGGTGCGCAGCAGGCAATCAGCCTTTGTGCACAGCTGCTGCTGGCGCCCGGTGACGGTGTGGCTGTGGAAAACCCCGGCTATCGTGCGGCGGGCAAAGCCTTCGCCATGGCGGGCGCGAAGGTGCATGGCGTGGGGGTGGATCTCGACGGGTTGCAGTGCGCTGCCCTGGCCCAGTTGCCCAACTGTCGCCTGAGCTACGTTACCCCCGCGCATCAGTACCCCACCGGCGTCACCCTGAGCCTGGCGCGTCGCCTGGAACTGCTGGCCTGGGCCGAGCGCAACGACAGCTGGATCATCGAGGACGACTACGACGGCGAGTACCGCTACAGCGGCGCGCCGTTGGCCCCGCTGGCAGCCCTGGACCGCAGCGGACGGGTGCTGTATGTCGGCACCTTCGGCAAGGTGGCCTTCCCGGCGCTGCGTCTGGGTTACCTTGTGCTGCCGGCCCGGCTGGTGGAGGCATTCTCGCGCTTTCGGGCGTTGGCGGTGCGCCATTCCGAGGTCGGCACACAGGCGGTGATGGCGCAGTTCATGGCCAAAGGGCACTTCCAGCGTCATATCCGGCGCATGCGCCGCGCGGCGTTGAGCCGGCGCAATGCGCTACTGGCCGGCTGGCCGAAGGCTGTGGCGGGGCTGGGAGCCTTGCCGGAGGTGGCGGCGGGCCTGCACCTGAAGATCGACGTGCACAGCCAGGCGCGCGAACGGGAACTGATCGCCCGTGCCGCAGCGGTGGGTGTCGAACTCAATGCGCTGAGTGATTACTGGTTGCCCGACACGCCGCTGCCTGTGGATAAGCGTGCCGGACTGGTGCTGGGGTTCGCGGCCGTGAACGAGGCCGCGATTGCCCAGGCCCTGGCACGCCTTGCACGTGCCTGGGCCGACTGAGCCTAGCCTTGACGGGCGCGCTCGAAGCCCTCGAGCACGTTGACCGCGTTGACGCCGATCTCGGCCACGGCATAGCCACCTTCCATGATGAACAGGGTCGGCTTGCCCAACTGCGCGATGCGCTCGCCCATGGCCAGGTAGTCGGGGCTGTCGAGCTTGAATTGCGAGATCGGGTCGTCCTTGAAGGTGTCCACGCCCAGCGAGATCACCAGCACTTCGGGGTCATACGCGCCGATGCGTTCGCAGGCTTCGTCCAGCGCGCCGCGCCAGGTGGCCCAGTCGCTGCCTGCCGGCAGCGGGTAGTTGAAGTTGCAGCCCAGCCCGTCGCCTTCGCCGTGCTCGTCGGCATAGCCGAGGAAGAACGGGAATTCGGCCTGCGGGTCGCCATGGATCGAGGCGAACAGCACGTCGTTGCGTGCGTAGAAGATCTGCTGGGTACCGTTGCCGTGGTGGTAGTCCACATCCAGGATCGCCACGCGCTGGCGACCGTGGTCGATGAAGGCCTGGGCGGCGATCGCGGCGTTGTTCAGATAGCAGTAGCCCCCCATCACGTCGCTGGCGGCATGATGCCCCGGTGGCCGGCACAGGGCGAAGGCGCTGTGGGCACCGGCCTGCACCGCCGCCTGTGCGGTCAGGGCAACCTGCGCCGAGCTGTAGGCGGCCTGCCAGGTGCCGGCGGTGATCGGTGCACCGGCGTCGAAGCTGTAATAGCCCAGCTCGCCATGCAGGCCGCTGGGTTTGACCTGGCGCAGGCTGCGCGCCGGCCAGGTGAACGGCAGCAGGTCGCCGTCATGGCCCAGTGCGCTCCAGCGCTGCCAGGCGCCCTGGAAGAAGTCCAGGTAGTCGGCGCTGTGCACGCGCAGCAGCGGTGCGCGGCCAAAATCGGTAGGGCCTTCGACGGGCCCCAGGCCCTGGGCCTTGACCCGCTCGAGCACATGGTCGGCACGCGAGGGCATTTCGAAGCAGGGCATCAACTGCCCGTCGATCAGCTCGCAGCGGCCGTGGTGCAGGCGATGGTCATCGGAATAGATCGTCAGCATTTTTTGTTCTCCGGGTTTACTGGCGTGGCCCCATTGTCGAGAGGTACGCCCACCGGCAGAACGGCGCAAACGGCCAAAAGGGGATCGATATGGCCAACACGGTTGTCCGCATTTCGCCCCCTCGCGGTGCATGCGCGTGTTTCAGGCGCGAAAATGGCTCGGTGCCACGCCGCTCCAACGCAGGAAGGCGTGTCGGAAGCTGGCCGGCTCGCTGAAGCCCAGCACCTCGGCGATGCGGTAGATCGGCAGCTCGTCCTCGGCCAGCAACTGCTTGGCCCGTTCGAAGCGCAGCTCATCGAGTAGTTGTTGATAACTGCTGCCCAGCTCGTGCAGGTGGCGACGCAGGGTGCGTGACGAACAACTCATCTGCCGCGCCAGGCCCTCGAGGCCTGGTGGTGCCTCCAACTGCTGCTGCAGCAGCTGGCGAATGCGCCCGAGCCAGGCCTGGCGCCCGGTGAATTCCAGGTTCTGCCGGCGGCAGCGTTCGCTCATCGCACGGTGGGTGATCGGGTCGGCCAGGGGCAGGGCCCGGGCCAGCCAGTGGCGTTCGAAGGCAAAGGCATTGTCGCTGGCGCCGAACTGCAGGGGGCAGTCGAAAGGCGCACTGTAGAGCGCCTGGTAATCCGGGGCAGGGTGAGCGAAACGCGCGCCCAGCAAGGGCAGCGGCTGGCCGAGCAGGTCGTTGCAGATGACCTTGAGCGACGTCAGGCAGAACTCGGCATTGAACGCCGCAAGCTCCGGGGCCTGGCCGTAGTCGCTGGCGCTGAACCAGACCCGCTCGCCGTCCTCGATCAGGCGCAGCTGGAAAAGTGTTCCCAGCAGCGCGGGGTACTGCAGGGCCAGGTGCAGGGCGTCACCCAGGGTGGCACCGGAAAGCAGGGCGTAACCGAGCATGCCGTAGGATGAAACGTGCATGCGCTGGCCCAGTTCCAGCCCGACTTCCCGGCGCATGGCCACGGCGTTGGCGCACACGCGCAGTTCCTGGTGCGTGGTGATGCGCCAGTCGGCGCGGCCCAGGTCGGCCGGGGTGATGCCGGTGCCTTCGAGCAGCCGATGGGCGGCATGGTCTTCGTCCTTGAAGGCCTGCAGCATCAGGGAAACCGCGTTCAGGGTGGTGAGGTGGGAGTGGAGCATGCTCGGCATCCGGCTGAGGGGCTTGGGGTTGAGTGAGCAATTTGTATGCCCTTCAGGGCCTGTTCGCTGGCAAGCCAGCGAAGGGCTCAACGTAATTCGCCAGCCAGGTCCAGCCCAACCAGCCGTCGCACCTCGTCAACTGGCAACTGGCTACCGAGCAATGCCTGCAATTTGCCGAACGCCGCCTCCCGGGTCATTCCGCCACCCGACAGCACACCGGCCTCGCGCAGGCGGCTGCCGGCTGCGTACACCTCCAGTTCGACCCCGCCTTCATGGCACTGGGTGATCGCCACCACCACGATGTCACGCGCGCGGGCCTGTTCCAGCACGGCCACGAACGCATCGTCATCACACGGCCCGGTGCCGCTGCCATAGCATTCCAGCACCAGCCCCTGGACCCCGCTGTCGAGTGTGGCCTGCAACAGCGCGGCGTCGAGGCCTGGCACCAGCGGCAACACTGCAACCTTGGCCACCTGCAGCGGCGCGCGATAAGCCAGTGCTGCCGGTACAGGCGCCTGCGCCGCACCGCCCGAGCGCTGCAAGGTCGCGAACGGGTTCCGGCCGAAGCTGCGCACCTTGGCGGTGCGGTTTGGTGCCAGCAGCTGACCGTGGAAATACTGCTGAACACCCGGCGACGTACCCTGGCTCAGCACCTGCAGCGCCCCCGTGAGGTTCTCCCACGCATCGCTGTCCGGCGTACCGGCCGGCAGCATCGAGCCGGTGAACAGCACCGGCACCGTCAGCCCGAGCAACTGGAAGCTCATGGCGGCGGCGCTGTAGGCCAGGGTGTCGGTGCCATGCAGCACCAGCACGCCATCGCAGCCCTGGCCATCCACTGCTTCGATGATCGCGGTGCGCAGGCGCTGCCAGTAGCAGGGCGTCATGTTGGCGCTGTCGATCAGCGGCAGCAGTTCGCGGAACTGCCAGGCTGCCAGGCCAGGTTGCCCGGCCAGTTGCTCACGCATGCGCTGCTCGAAGCCCGACGCAGGGGCCAGGCCGCCGGCGCTGGCCTGCATGCCGATGGTGCCACCGGTGTACAGCACCATGATGTTGTGGGCAGGGGCCGGGGTCATGGCCTGTCTCCGTGCTCGACTGAAGGAAAGCCGACCACCTTACGCCATCCCCCGGCGCGCTGTCAGCGGCCGGGCCGCCCGAGTTCGCGATGGGCAGCGTGACGGCCAGCGGTTACCATCGCGCCTGCTTCAGGACGAAGGTGCCAAGGACGTGTCGACGAACAAGTACAAATCCGCGCAAGAGCGCCTGTGCGCCGCGGTGGACCTCAATTGCCCGGCATGCGGCCACGTCTGGTTGCCGAGCGAGGGCGAGCTGGAAACGCTCATGGGCGGGCAGCCGCTCACCTGTGCAAAGTGTGCCCAGGCACTGGTGTTGCCCGAGGCGGATCACCGGGCCATGAAGCGCCACCTCAGCCGTTCCAACTGGGCAGACCTGATCAGCGGGCTGGGCGTGGTGCTGTGCTTTATCGGGGTGCTCACGGTGCGCCATTACACGGGCGATCTGACCGCCTTCATGGTGGCGCTCTGCCTGGCGTTCGTGTGGTGGTTCATGAAGGAGATCGTCAGCGATTCGACCTTCCTGAATGTGCTGCTGCTGCCCTCGTCGGCAGAAGCAGCCGACACCACCGGTTCGCTGTAGGCGCCGGCATTGCTGGCGAAGCTCGCGGCGCAGGCAAAAAAAAGGGCCCGGAGACAAAGTCCCTGGGCCCTCAAAAGGTGAGAGGTGTCTAGTCCCTCAACCTGGTGAGCGGTAGTACGGCGTCGGTTACGCTTTGAGCGGTACCAGACGCGGTGCAATCATGTTTTCCGGACGCAGGATGTCGTTGAGCATCGCTTCGTCCAGCAGGCCTTCCTCACGCACCAGTTCCAGTACGCCGCGGCCGCTTTCCAGCGCGATACGGGCAATACGGGTGGCGTTTTCGTAGCCGATGTACGGGTTCAGGGCGGTGACCAGGCCGATCGAGTGTTCGACCAGTTCACGGCAGCGCTGTTCGTTGGCGGTGATGCCGACGATGCAGTGCTCGCGCAGCATGTCCATGGCGCGTTGCAGCAGACGGATCGAGTCGAAGATCTTGTAGGCGATCAGCGGCTCCATCACGTTCAGCTGCAGCTGGCCGCCTTCGGCCGCGATGGTCAGCGCGATGTCGTTGCCGATGATGGCGAAGGCCACCTGGTTGACCGCTTCCGGGATAACCGGGTTGACCTTGCCGGGCATGATCGAGCTGCCTGGCTGACGCGCCGGCAGGTTGATCTCGTTGATGCCGGTGCGCGGGCCGCTGGACAGCAGGCGCAGGTCGTTGCAGATCTTCGACAGCTTGACTGCAGTGCGCTTGAGCATGCCGGAGAACAGCACGAAGGCGCCCATGTCGGAGGTGGCTTCGATCAGGTCGGCAGCCGGTACCAGCGGCTGGCCGCTGATCAGCGCCAGACGCTGTACGGCCAGGGCCTGGTAGCCCGGGTCGGCGTTGATGCCGGTACCGATCGCGGTACCGCCCAGGTTGACTTCGGTCAGCACTTCCGGCGCCAGGGTGCGCAGGCGGTTGAGGTCTTCGGTCAGGGTGGTGGCGAAGGCACGGAATTCCTGGCCCAGGGTCATCGGCACGGCGTCCTGCAGCTGGGTACGGCCCATCTTCAGTACGTGGCTGAACTCTTCACCCTTGGCAGCGAAGGCTTGGATCAGGCTGTCGAGGCTGGCCAGCAGCGCATCGTGACCCAGCAGCAGGCCCAGACGGATGGCGGTCGGGTAGGCGTCGTTGGTCGACTGCGCCATGTTCACGTCGTTGTTCGGGTGCAGGTACTGGTACTCGCCCTTCTGGTGACCCATCGCTTCCAGCGCGATGTTGGCGATCACTTCGTTGGCGTTCATGTTGGTGGAGGTACCGGCACCGCCTTGAATCATGTCGACCACGAACTGCTCGTGGAAGTCACCGCGGATCAGGCGGGCACAGGCCTCGCTGATGGCGGCGTGCTTGGCATCGCTCAGGTGACCCAGCTCGCGGTTGGCGTCGGCAGCTGCCTGTTTGACCATGGCCAGGCCGACAACCATTTTCGGGTAGTGCGACAGCGGCACGCCAGAGAGGTGGAAGTTGTTGGCAGCACGCAGGGTCTGGATACCGTAGTAGGCATCAGCAGGGACTTCGAGGGTGCCAAGCAGGTCTTTTTCGACACGGAACGATGCAGCAGCGGACATGATAGAGATCATCTCGAGTTAGGCCCGGCACATGCCGGAATGGCGCCAATCCTAGGCCTGCACGGATTTTGCGGCCAATGCTGTTGCACGCTAACCTATGCACAAACGGCATAACGTTCCATGTGACGCCAATTGACATTCGAGCGTGTACCATTTTGGTGCATGCCTGGAGAGCCCGATGAACCTCGAAAGCAAATGGCTGGAAGATTTCAGCGCCCTGGCCGCCACCCGCAGCTTTTCCCAGGCGGCGGAGCGTCGCTTCGTGACCCAGCCGGCGTTCAGCCGGCGCATTCGCAGTCTGGAGGCTGCGTTGGGGCTGACCCTGGTCAACCGCTCGCGCACGCCAATCGAGTTGACCGCTGCCGGCCAACTGTTCCTGGTGACGGCGCGCACGGTGGTCGACCAGCTGGGCGAGGTGCTGCGCCACTTGCATCACCTGGAAGGCGGGCAGGGCGAGGTGATCCAGGTGGCGGCGGCGCACTCGCTGGCGCTGGGCTTCTTTCCGCGCTGGATCGCGCAGTTGCGCAACGACGGTCTGAACATCGCCACGCGGCTGGTGGCGACCAACGTCGGCGATGCGGTGCACGCCCTGCGCGAAGGTGGCTGCGACCTGATGCTGGCGTTCTACGACCCGGATGCGGCCCTGCAGATGGACGCCGAGATCTTCCCCTCGCTGCACCTGGGGCACACCGAGATGCTGCCGGTGTGTGCAGCGGATGCCGACGGCAAGCCGCTGTTCGACCTGGAAAACGACGCCAGCGTGCCCTTGCTGGCCTACAGCGCCGGAGCGTTTCTGGGGCGTTCGGTGAATCTGCTGCTGCGCCAGCGCAACCTGCGCTTTACCACCATCTACGAAACCGCCATGGCCGACAGCCTCAAGAGCATGGCCCTGGAAGGCCTGGGTATTGCCTGGGTGCCGCGCCTGTCGGCCCGTGCCGAGCTTGAACGTGGCGAGCTGGTGATCTGTGGCGGTGCGCAATGGCACGTGCCGCTGGAGATCCGCCTGTACCGCTGCGCGCTGGTGCGCAAGGCCAACGTGCGCCTGCTGTGGCGCAAGCTCGAAGGCGGGCCGGCGACGGCTTGACTCCAGAGTCAGCCCGAAGCCCTGAAAAAGCCCGAAAAATAAGGCTTACAGTTGGTCGCCGGGGTGCATCAAACACACGGCTTTACGATATACTGCGCGGCCTTCGGTCGGTACACCCGGCCCTAATTCGCATAACAAGCCACGCCGGTCGTCCCTGCGTGGCTTGTTGTTTTTTGACGCGCCTGAAGGCGCCCAAGAGAAGAGGCTCGACGATGAGTGCACTGGTTGGCGTGATCATGGGCTCCAAGTCCGATTGGTCCACCCTTAGCCACACCGCCGATATGCTGGAAAAACTCGGCATTCCCTACGAAGTGAAGGTGGTTTCCGCCCACCGCACGCCGGACCTGCTGTTCCAGTACGCCGAAGAGGCCGAAGGCCGTGGCATCGAGGTGATCATCGCCGGTGCCGGTGGCGCTGCCCACCTGCCAGGCATGTGCGCCGCCAAGACCCACCTGCCGGTGCTGGGTGTGCCGGTGCAGTCGGCCATGCTCTCGGGCGTCGATTCGCTGCTGTCGATCGTGCAGATGCCGGCCGGCATCCCGGTTGCCACCCTGGCCATCGGAAAGGCCGGCGCGATCAACGCCGCGCTGCTCTCGGCGAGCATCCTGGGCGCCAAGCACCCGCAGTTCCATACCGTTCTGAAACAGTTCCGCGCTGAGCAGACAGACAACGTTCTGGACAATCCAGACCCGCGCCAGGCCTGAGGTCACACGCATGAAAATCGGTGTAATCGGTGGCGGCCAACTGGGCCGCATGCTGGCCCTGGCGGGTACCCCGCTGGGCATGAACTTCGCTTTCCTCGACCCGGCCCCTGACGCCTGTGCGGCCGCCCTGGGCGAGCACCTGCGTGCCGACTACGGCGACCAGGATCACCTGCGCCAGCTGGCCGACGAAGTCGACCTGGTGACCTTCGAATTCGAAAGCGTGCCAGCCGAGACGGTGGCCTTCCTGTCGCAGTTCGTGCCGGTGTATCCGAGCGCCGAAGCGCTGCGCATCGCCCGCGACCGGCTGTTCGAGAAGAGCATGTTCCGTGACCTGGGCATCCCGACCCCGGCCTTCGCCGACATCCAGTCGCAAGCCGACCTGGAGGCCGCCGTCGCCAGCATCGGCCTGCCGGCCGTGCTCAAGACCCGCACCCTGGGTTATGACGGCAAGGGCCAGAAGGTGCTCCGCACCGAAGCCGATGTTGTCGACACGTTCGCCGAACTTGGTAGCGTGCCCTGCCTGCTGGAGGGCTTCGTGCCGTTCACCGGCGAGGTGTCGCTGATTGCCGTTCGCGGCCGCGATGGCGAGACGCGCTTCTACCCGCTGGTGCACAACACCCACGACAGCGGCATCCTGCGCCTGTCGGTGGCCAGCGAAGACCACCTGCTGCAGGGCCTGGCCGAAGACTACGCGAGCCGCGTGCTCGAGCAGCTCGACTATGTCGGCGTGCTGGCGTTCGAGTTCTTCGAGGTCGACGGTGGCCTGAAGGCCAACGAGATCGCGCCGCGTGTGCACAACTCCGGGCACTGGACCATCGAAGGCGCCGAGTGCAGCCAGTTCGAGAACCACCTGCGCGCCGTGGCCGGCCTGCCGCTGGGCTCGACCGCCAAGGTCGGCGAAAGCGCCATGCTCAACTTCATCGGCGAAGTGCCGGCGGTGGCCGCGGTCGTGGCTATCGACGACTGTCACCTGCATCACTATGGCAAGGCCTTCAAGGCCGGGCGCAAGGTCGGTCACGCCACCCTGCGCTGCGCCGACATGGCCACGCTGGAGCAGAAGATCCAGCAGGTCGAAGCGCTCATCGCAGGCTGAGCGGAACCATTCCCGCCGCGCATCCCTCTGATGGCAGGATGCCAAAGCGCTGACTAGGCTTTGGCTCGTGCACTCAATTCAGAGGGAATGCCATGGGTATCATCGGAACCATCTTCATCGGCCTGATCGTCGGCTTGCTGGCACGTTTTCTGAAGCCGGGCGACGACAGCATGGGCTGGATCATGACCATTCTGCTGGGTATCGCCGGCTCTCTGGCGGCGACCTACGGTGGCCAGGCGCTGGGGATCTACCATGCGGGCGAGGGTGCTGGCTTCCTCGGTGCACTGGTGGGTGCAATCATCCTGCTGGTGATCTACGGCATGATCAAAAAGCGCTGACAGGGCGCTAGAATGCTCGGCAACTTTCCGTCAGTTGCCGAGCTTTTTTTCATGCGCCGAGTCGTACTGCTTACCCTGTTGCTGTGTAGTGGCCTGGCCCGCGCCGAGCTGCCCGAGACCGACTGGCTGGAGCTGATGCCCAAGTCGGACCAGAAGGCGCTGGAGCAGATGCCCGAGATCGACCACAACTCCCCCGAGGCGATGGGTACCTTTACCGAGAAGGGTGGCCTGAAGCAGAGCAAGGGCCTGCCGGCGGTGATGTATTCGAGCAAGACGGTGGCTGCCATGAACGGCAGGCAGATCCGTCTGGGCGGGTACCCGGTGCCGTTGGAGACCGACGCCAAGGGCAACAGCACGCTGTTCTTCCTCGTGCCCTATCCGGGCGCCTGCATCCATGTACCGCCACCGCCGCCCAACCAGCTGGTGCTGGTGCGTTATCCCCATGGCCTGAAGCTGGACGATATCTACACGCCGCTGTGGGTCAGCGGCACGCTGAAGGTGGAGAAGGTCAGCAATGACCTGGCCGATGCGGCGTATGCGCTGGATGCGGGGAAGGTGAGGGTTGTGGAGGACTCCGACCTGTAACCGCGTCGTCTGCATCGCGGGTCAAGCCCGCTCCCACAGGTACAGTGCTGCCCTCATGATCAGTGCAATGCCCGGTGGGAGCGGGCTTGACCCGCGACAGCGGTCTAGAGCGGTTCGCTGCCGATACTGACACTCAGCGAATGGGTCGCCCCGGGCGCAAGTTCCACCACGTCATCCCACACGTTCGCCGTCTCGATGCACAGCATCCGCTGCCAGCCGTCATCGGCCATGTCCGTGAGCTGCGCGGCGCGGTCCACCCACGGGTTCCAGATCACCGCCGAACGCGAACCCTGGGTACGCAGGGTGATACGCCGGTTCCAGCCCGGGTCGACGATGCTCAGACGCTCAGGTGTCTGCAGGTAGATGCGGTCGGTTTCCCCGGCAAACCCCAGGTCGCCCTGCTGGGTGCGTTGCTCCCAGTCTGCCAGCGTCTCGATGTAGGCCAGCCCGTCCACGCCTTCAACCCGCGCGCCACGCACATCGCTGACTGCAAAGTAGCTGTGCAGCGCCTGGCTGAGGGTGACGCTGCCACTGCCCAGGTTGTGGCTGTCGAGGGTCAGCGCCAGTTCTTCGCCGAGCACGATGCTCAGTTTCAGTTCCACCGTGTGCGGCCAGCCGGGTAGCTCTCCCAACGCCTGGGGTAGCGTGAAGTCCACGCGTACCGAATCCGCACTGCTGTCGATACCCAGCAACTGCCAGTCACGCCCGCGCACCAGCCCGTGGGCCGGGGCCTCGGCGCCGTGGAACATGGCCTGTACGGCCGCTGGGTTGCGTTGCAGGTTGCCGAACCAGGGCCAGCACACCGGGGCACCGGCGCGCACCGATTTGCCCTGCCTGAAGATCGCCTGATCGCTGAGCCACAGCAGCGGCGGCTCGCCCACGCGCTGGTAACTGAGCACCTGTGCGCCCTGCTGGGCAATCAGCAGCTCGGCGCGAGGCGTGGTGATACGCCAGCAGGCAAGCTCGCCATGCTGTTCGACTTCTACCTTGGATGTGGACATGCGTTGCTCTCGAAGGGTGGCCTACGAGGTCTTGGACCTCGCGCAGACCCTCGAGTTTAGCGCGCCCCAGGCTCAGCGACGAGGCGGCACCGAGCGGGTGCGGCCGCTGCCGTCGATGGCGACGAACACGAACACCGCCTCGGTGACCTTGCGCCATTCACTGCTCAGCGGGTCGTCGCTCCACACCTCGACCATCATCTGGATCGAGCTGCGGCCGATTTCCAGGGTCTGGGTATAGAAGGACAGTTGCGCGCCCACCGCCACCGGCACCAGAAAGGCCATGCGGTCGATCGCCACGGTGGCGACGCGCCCGCCTGCGACTCGGCTGGCCATGGCCGTGCCGGCCAGGTCCATCTGGGCGACCAGCCAGCCGCCGAAGATATCGCCGAAACCGTTGGTTTCACGGGGCAATGCGGTGATCTGCAAGGCCAGGTCGCCTTGCGGAATAGGATCTTCTTGTTCGAGTTCAATCATGCCGGGGGTGCCTCTGACCCGTAACGCTTCGTTGGTTTGCGCTGGTGCGGACGCCGCGAAAAACGATTCAGCACGAACATACTACGCTGCTTCGCTCTGCCGTGCGGCGAAGGGAAACTCTGCGAAACCGACTAAGCATACCTAGCGGCGTTTTCGCACAACATCCCACACAAGGCGTAACCGTTTGATACGAGCGGCCAGTATATAGAGCCGCGCGTGGGGCGACGACCATGCGGTCATGATTATCTGCCCCGATTATGTCGATCCATGTGCTTTTTCGAACAATTTGCTATCGTTCGACCTCCTGACAGGCCGGGGCCAGCGCTGCCGCGGCCTGATTTGCCAATAAGAGACGCTTCGATGACCTCCGTGCCCCCCTCCATAGAGCAGCCCTCGCGGCCGCTCACCCGCAGTGACTACAAGACCCTGTCGCTCTCCGCCCTGGGCGGGGCGCTGGAGTTCTACGACTTCATCATCTTCGTGTTCTTCGCCGCGGTGGTGGGCAAGCTGTTCTTCCCGGTCGACATGCCCGAGTGGCTGCGCCTGATGCAGACCTTCGGCATCTTCGCTGCCGGCTACCTGGCGCGCCCGCTGGGCGGCATCGTGATGGCCCACTTCGGCGACCTGCTGGGGCGCAAGAAGATGTTCACCCTGAGCATCTTCATGATGGCCGTGCCGACCCTGATCATGGGCCTGCTGCCCACCTACGCACAGATCGGCATGTGGGCACCGATCCTGTTGCTGCTGATGCGCGTGATCCAGGGCGCCGCCATTGGCGGTGAAGTGCCGGGTGCCTGGGTGTTCGTGTCCGAACACGTGCCGGCGCGCAACATCGGCTACGCCTGCGGCACGCTGACGGCGGGCCTCACCTCGGGCATCCTGCTCGGCTCGCTGGTCGCGACCCTGATCAACACCGTATACACCCCCGAGCAACTGAGCGACTACGCCTGGCGGATCCCGTTCCTGCTCGGCGGCGTGTTCGGCCTGTTTTCGGTGTACCTGCGCCGCTGGCTGCACGAAACCCCGGTTTTCGCCGAGATGCAGCAGCGCAAGGCATTGGCCGAGGAAGTGCCGCTGCGCGCGGTGCTGCGTGACCACCGTGGCGCCATCGTACTGTCGATGCTGCTGACCTGGCTGCTGTCGGCCGGCATCATCGTGGTCATCCTGATGACCCCGACCGTGCTGCAGACCCTCTACGGCATCAGCGCCACCGAGGCCCTCAAGGCCAACAGCCTGGCCATCGTGCTGCTGAGCATCGGCTGCATCGTGGCCGGGCGCCTGGCCGACCGCTTCGGCGCCGGGCGCGTGTTCATCGTCGGCAGCCTGGCGCTGCTGGCCAGCTCCTGGAGCTTCTACCACAACCTGGCGGCGCACCCTGAGTGGCTGTACCCGATGTACGCCGTTACCGGGCTGTGCGTGGGCATCGTCGGTGCGGTGCCTTACGTGATGGTGCGCGCCTTCCCGCCGGTGGTGCGTTTCAGCGGCCTGTCGTTTTCCTACAACCTGGCCTACGCGATCTTCGGTGGCCTGACCCCGATCATGGTCACCTCGCTGATGAAGTTCAGCCCGCTCGGCCCGGCCTACTATGTCGCCGGCATCTGCACCCTGGGCCTGCTGGTAGGCATCTACCTGCTGCTCACCAAGCGCTGAAACCCCGCCCCGCGTCCGCTATAAAGGCCATCCCTCGAACGAGGTGATGGCCTTTCATCTAATTGTCACATTCAGTTCATAGAGTAGTCATACGGCCTGCAGATACTTGGGCCCGATCCATCTACCCCCAATTCCTGCTAGGAGTAAGGCATGAAACTGAAGCGTTTGATGGCGGCCCTGACCTTTGCCGCCGCTGGCGTTGCGACTGCCAACGCAGTTGCCGCTGTTGATCCTGCTATTCCGACCTACGTCAAAACCACCGGCGTATCGGGCAACCTCTCCAGCGTCGGTTCCGATACCCTGGCCAACCTGATGACCCTGTGGGCCGAGGCCTACAAGAAGGAATACCCGAACGTAAACATCCAGATCCAGGCCGCCGGCTCCTCCACCGCGCCACCCGCGCTGACCGAAGGCACCGCCAACCTGGGCCCGATGAGCCGCAAGATGAAAGACGTCGAGCTGCAGGCGTTCGAACAGAAGTACGGCTACAAGCCGACCGCCATCCCGGTCGCCGTCGACGCCCTGGCCGTGTTCGTGCACAAGGACAACCCGATCAAGGGCCTGACCATGGCTCAGGTCGACGCCATCTTCTCCTCCACCCGCCTGTGCGGTGCCAAGGCCGACGTGAAAACCTGGGGCGACCTGGGCGTGACCGGCGACCTGGCCAACAAGCCGGTCCAGCTGTTCGGTCGCAACTCGGTATCCGGCACCTACGGCTACTTCAAGGAAGAAGCCCTGTGCAAAGGCGACTTCAAGCCTAACGTCAACGAACAACCTGGCTCGGCGTCCGTCGTGCAGTCGATCAGCAGCTCGCTGAACGGTATCGGTTACTCGGGCATCGGCTACAAGACCGCCAGCGTGAAAACCGTGGCCCTGGCCAAGAAAGAAGGCGGCGCGTTCGTCGAAGACAACGAAGCCAACGCCCTGAACGGTACCTACCCGCTGTCGCGTTTCCTCTACGTCTACGTCAACAAGGCCCCGAACAAGCCTCTGGCCCCGCTGGAAGCCGAGTTCGTCAAGCTGGTGCTGTCGCAGGCCGGTCAACAGGTCGTGGTGAAAGACGGTTACATCCCGCTGCCCGCCAAAGTGGCCGAGAAAGCGCTGGCCGACCTGGGTCTGAACCACGCCGCCAAAGGCGTCGCTGCAAACTGAGTGTGAACGGGCGCGCCCTGCATTTGTGCGGGCCGCGCTGCAAATTGCGAGTCCGCTGCCAGGCATGCCTGAGCGGCGGGCTTTTTTGCGTCACTGCATTGTCATGTTTTTGTCATACGGGACCGCTAGGGTGAGCGCATGAATGATCTGGCCAACTCCACCATGACCCAAAATTCTCCCCCCGTGCGGATTGATTTCAATACGCCCGAGCTGCAACGCAAGCGTCGCCTGCGTGCATTCAAGGACCGCCTGACCCGCTGGTATGTACTGGTGGGCGGGCTCGCCGTGCTGGCGGCGATCACCTTGATCTTCTTCTACCTGGCCTACGTGGTGGTGCCGCTGTTTCAAGGCGCCGAACTGACCACCAAGAAGGCCATGACCCCGGCCTGGCTGACCCAGGACGCCGGCAAGCCGCTGATGATCGCGCTCGAAGAGCAGAACCTGGTCGGCATGCGCGTCTCGGACAAGGGGCAGGCGCTGTTCTTCGACACCAAGACCGGTGCCGAGCTCAAGCGTGTCGACCTGCCGGTACCGGCCGGCACCCAGGTGACCTCGATCGGCGCCGACCAGCCGGGCAACCCGCTGGTGGTGCTGGGCCTGTCCAACGGCCAGGCACTGGTGTTCAGCCACAGCTACAAGATCACCTACCCGGACAACCACAAGACCATCACCCCGGCCATCGACTACCCCTATGGCCAGCAACCGTTCGCCCTCGGCGATTCGGGCCGTGCGCTGGAGCACGTGAGCCTGAACGTCAATGGCGACACCCTGGTGGTGGCCGGCTCCAGCGGTGCGCAGTTGCAGGTACTGCAACTGAGCCGCGAAGAAAACATGATGACCGGCGAAGTCACCAGCGAGCAGAACCACATCGAACTGCCGCAGATGACCGAGGCGGTCAAGGCGATCTTCATCGACCCGCGCCAGCAGTGGTTGTACGTGATCAACGGGCGGGCCCAGGCCGATGTGTTCAGCCTGCGCGACAAGAGCCTCAACGGTCGTTACAAGCTGCTCGACGACGCCGATGCCGAAGTCACCGCCAGCGCCCAGCTGGTGGGCGGCATCTCGCTGATCATCGGTGACTCCAAGGGTGGCCTGGCCCAGTGGTTCATGGCCCGCGACCCGGACGGCGAACAGCGCTTCAAGCAGATCCGTACCTTCCAGATGGGCAAGGCGCCGATCGTGCAGATCGATGCCGAAGAGCGCCGCAAGGGCTTCGTGGCACTGGATGCCAGCGGCAAGCTCGGCGTGTTCCACAGCACCGCACATCGCACCCTGCTGGTGGAGCCGATGGCCGAAGGCGCCGGCGTGCTGGCACTGTCGCCACGGGCCAACCGCCTGTTCGTCGAAGAGGGCGGCAAGCTGATCCCGGCCAGCCTGCGCAACCCGCACCCGGAAGTGTCCTGGAGCGCGCTGTGGAGCAAGGTCTGGTACGAGAACTACGACGAGCCCAAGTACGTCTGGCAGTCCACCGCGTCGAACACCGACTTCGAGCCCAAGCTGAGCCTGTCGCCACTGACCTTCGGTACGCTCAAGGCCGCGTTCTACGCGATGATCCTGGCCGCACCGCTGGCGATTGCCGCAGCGATCTACACCGCCTACTTCATGGCCCCGGGCATGCGCCGCAAGGTCAAGCCGGTGATCGAGCTGATGGAGGCGATGCCCACGGTGATCCTCGGCTTCTTCGCCGGGCTGTTCCTGGCGCCTTACCTGGAAGGGCATCTGCCCGGTGTGTTCAGCCTGTTCGTGGTGATGCCGTTCGGCATCCTGCTGGCCGGCTTCATCTGGAGCCGCCTGCCGGAGTCGATCCGCCTGCGTGTGCCGGATGGCTGGGAAGCGGCGATCCTGATCCCGGTGATCCTGTTCACCGGCTGGGGTGCGCTGACCCTGAGCCCGTTCCTCGAAACCTGGTTCTTCGGCGGCGACATGCGCCTGTGGATCACCAATGACCTGGGCATCACCTACGACCAGCGCAACGCCCTGGTGGTCGGTATCGCCATGGGCTTTGCGGTCATCCCGAACATCTACTCGATTGCCGAGGACGCCGTGTTCAGCGTGCCGCGCAGCCTGACCCTGGGCTCGCTGGCACTTGGCGCCACGCCGTGGCAGACCCTGACCCGCGTGGTCATCCTGACCGCCAGCCCGGGCATCTTCTCGGCGCTGATGATCGGCATGGGCCGCGCGGTGGGTGAAACCATGATCGTGCTGATGGCCACGGGCAACACCCCGGTCATGGAAATGAACCTGTTCGAAGGTATGCGCACCCTGGCGGCCAACGTCGCGGTGGAGATGCCCGAATCGGAAGTCGGTGGCAGCCACTACCGCGTGCTGTTCCTCGCCGCGCTGGTGCTGCTGATGTTCACCTTCGTGATGAACACCTTGGCCGAGCTGATTCGCCAGCGTCTGCGCAAGAAATACTCGTCGCTTTGATAGAAAGGTAGAGATCCGTGAAAAAGGATTCCCTCAAGAGCTGGTTCAAGAGCGGCGCCCCTGGCGTCTGGATAAGCGGTGGCGCGGTGTCCATCGCGGTGATCATGACCATCGGTCTGCTCTCCGTGATCGCCGTGCGCGGCCTGGCGCACTTCTGGCCGGCCGACCTGATCCAGGCCAGCTACAACGTGCCGGGTCAGGCCAACCACATCGTCATCGGCGAAGTGGTGCAGAAGGAAGAGGTGCCGCTGGCACGCCTCAAGGGGGCCGGCCTGCCGGTACCCGACAACGGTCCGGAGTTCATGACCCGCGAGCTGATCAAGGTCGGCAACCGCGACCTCAACGGCAGTGACTTCACCTGGGTGGTCGGCGACTGGCTGGTGGACCAGCAGAAGCCGGTCGACCTGATCGCCCTGGAGCGCCGCGAGTGGGGCAACTTCTACGGCTACCTGGTCAGCGTCAAGGAAAACGGCAAGGTGGTTGCCGAAGGGCAGGCCGCCTGGAACGAGCTGCAGGCACGCCTCAAGCGTGCTGCCGGCCTGGCCGGCGAGCTGCAGAAGCTCGAGAAGAAGGACATCGGTGCGATCAACCATGGCCTTGAGCGCCTGCGCCTGCAAGCCCGCAAGCTGGAACTGCAAGGCAAGCTGACCCCTGTAGCGCAGGCCGACATGGATGCCGAGCGCGCCGAGCTGAACAACCGCTACAAGGCCATCGAGGACCGCCTGGGCAAGCTGCACCAGGACTTCAGCCGCGACAGCCTGGTGGCCCGTGACGGCAATGGCCGCGAAGTCGAGATCAACCTCGACAAGGTGGTGCACGCCTACCAGCCCAACGCCATGAACAACTTCACCAAGCTTGGCACCTACTTCGCCAAGGTGTGGGAGTTCCTCAGCGACGACCCGCGTGAAGCCAACACCGAGGGCGGGATCTTCCCGGCGATCTTCGGCACCGTGATGATGACCCTGATCATGGCCGTGATCGTCACCCCGTTCGGCGTGCTGGCGGCGGTGTACCTGCGTGAATATGCCCGCCAGGGCCCGGTGACCCGGCTGATCCGCATCGCGGTGAACAACCTGGCCGGCGTGCCGGCGATCGTCTACGGCGTGTTCGGCCTGGGCTTCTTCGTGTACGTGCTGGGCGGCTCGCTCGACCACCTGTTCTTCCCCGAAGCACTGCCGGCGCCGACCCTGGGTACCCCGGGCCTGCTGTGGGCCTCGCTGACCCTGGCGCTGCTGGCGGTGCCGGTGGTGATCGTGGCCACCGAAGAAGGCCTGGCGCGGATCCCGCGGACCGTGCGCGAGGGCTCGCTGGCCCTGGGTGCGACCAAGGCCGAGACGCTGTGGAAGATCGTGCTGCCGATGGCCAGCCCGGCGATGATGACCGGCATGATCCTGGCCGTGGCCCGTGCCGCGGGCGAGGTGGCGCCGCTGATGCTGGTGGGTGTGGTGAAACTGGCGCCGTCGCTGCCGGTGGACGGCAACTACCCGTACCTGCACCTGGACCAGAAGATCATGCACCTGGGCTTCCACATCTACGACGTCGGCTTCCAGAGCCCCAACGTCGAGGCCGCGCGGCCGCTGGTGTACGCCACGGCGCTGCTGCTGGTGATGGTGATCGCCACGCTCAACCTCTCGGCGGTATGGATACGCAACCACCTGCGCGAGAAGTACAAGGCGCTGGACAGCTGATACCCCTTATTGCAAGCGCCGCCCGTGTGTTGTGCCGGGCGGTACGATGAAACGAAATTGATAGCGTATGGAGTCTTACCATGCAGCATGAATCCCACACCCACGGCATCGACATGTCCGCCCTGGGTCGCACCAAGCAGAGCCTGCAGCTGGCCGACGAGACCGTGGCCATCGAAGTGCCGGGCCTGAGCCTGTTCTACGGCGAGAAGCAGGCGCTGTTCGATGTCAGCCTGAACATTCCCAAGCAGCGCGTGACCGCCTTCATCGGCCCCTCGGGCTGCGGCAAGTCGACCCTGCTGCGCACCTTCAACCGCATGAACGACCTGGTCGACGGCTGCCGGGTGGAAGGCGCGATCAACCTCGACGGCAACAACATCTACCGCAAGGGCGAGGACGTGGCCGAGCTGCGCCGCCGCGTGGGCATGGTGTTCCAGAAGCCCAACCCGTTCCCCAAGACCATCTACGAGAACGTGGTGTACGGCCTGCGCATCCAGGGCATCAACAAGAAGCGTGTACTGGATGAAGCCGTGGAGTGGGCACTCAAGGGCGCCGCACTGTGGGAGGAGGTCAAGGACCGCCTGCACGACTCGGCCCTGGGCCTGTCCGGCGGCCAGCAGCAGCGCCTGGTGATCGCCCGTACCATCGCGGTGGAGCCTGAGGTGCTGCTGCTCGACGAACCGTGCTCGGCGCTGGACCCGATTTCCACGCTCAAGGTCGAAGAGCTGATCTACGAACTCAAGTCCAAGTACACCATCGTCATCGTGACCCACAACATGCAGCAGGCCGCGCGGGTTTCGGACTACACCGCGTTCATGTACATGGGCAAGCTGGTGGAATACGGTGACACCGACACCCTGTTCACCAACCCGGCGAAGAAGCAGACCGAAGACTACATCACCGGTCGGTATGGCTAGGATTCAACGATTGAACGCCGCCTGACAGCACTTACCGGACGCGCCAAGGATTTCTCATGATCGACAAAGACAGCCTCACCCATCACATCTCCCAGCAGTTCAACGCCGAACTTGAAGAGGTTCGCAGCCATCTTCTGGCAATGGGCGGCCTGGTCGAGAAACAGGTCAACGACGCCGTCACCGCGCTGATCGAGGCCGATTCGGGCCTGGCCCAGCAGGTGCGCGAAGTCGATGAGCAGATCAACCAGATGGAACGCAACATCGACGAGGAGTGCGTGCGCATCCTGGCCCGGCGCCAGCCGGCGGCGTCGGATCTGCGCCTGATCATCAGCATCTCCAAGTCGGTGATCGACCTGGAGCGTATCGGCGACGAATCGACCAAGATCGCCCGCCGCGCCATCCAGCTGTGCGAAGAAGGCGAGTCGCCGCGCGGCTACGTGGAGGTGCGTCACATCGGCGACCAGGTACGCAACATGGTGCGCGACGCGCTCGACGCCTTTGCCCGCTTCGATGCCGAGCTGGCGCTGTCGGTGGCGCAGTACGACAAGACCATCGACCGCGAGTACAAGACCGCCCTGCGCGAGTTGGTGACCTACATGATGGAAGACCCGCGCTCGATCTCGCGGGTACTGAGCGTGATCTGGGCGCTGCGTTCGCTGGAGCGCATCGGCGACCACGCGCGCAACATCGCCGAGCTGGTGATCTACCTGGTGCGCGGTACCGACGTGCGTCACCTGGGCCTGAAGCGAATGAAGGAAGAAGTCGAGGGCAACGGCAACGGCGAAAAAGCTAATGTTCCGGGCAAACCTGACGATAAATAGGACTGCCCCGAGAATGAACGCCCGGCCTTGGCCGGGCGTTTTCGTTTGCGGCAGCGCAACAGCACGCACCCGCGAATGATTTGACGGAGCCCCGGCATGAGCGAAGTCTTGGCAAATGGCCATCAGTCAACGTTATGCTAGCCGGGTCTTGAAGGAGTGGCGATGAGTAAAGTCAGTGTTCTGGTCGTGGATGACGCGCCGTTTATCCGTGACCTGGTGAAAAAGTGTCTGCGCAATTACTTCCCCGGCATGGTCATCGAGGACGCGGTCAACGGTCGCAAAGCCCAGGTGCTGCTGGAGCGCGAGCGTTTCGACCTGGTGCTGTGCGACTGGGAGATGCCCGAGATGTCGGGCCTGGAGCTGCTGACCTGGTGCCGCCAGCACGAAGCGCTCAAGGCCATGCCGTTCATCATGGTGACCAGCCGTGGCGACAAGGAAAACGTGGTGCAGGCGATCCAGGCCGGTGTGTCGGACTTTGTCGGCAAGCCGTTCACCAACGAGCAGTTGCTGACCAAGGTGAAGAAGGCGCTGACCAAGCTGGGCAAGCTCGATACCCTGATGGCCAGTGCGCCCACCCGCGCCACCTCCGCGTTTGCCAATGACTCGCTGTCGGCCCTGACCGGCGGCAAGGCCGAGAACGTGCGCCCGGCCGCCCCAGCCGCGGCCCCGGTGGCGGCGGCCAAGCCACTGATCAATGCGCCGCAACCGGGCGCGGCCAAGGCGGCGGCGCCGGCGGGCCGCGGACAGGGCCAGCTGCGCCTGTCCAGCGGCAACCAGGCCTGCGTGATCAAGGCTCTGAGCCTGAAGGAAGCCCTGCTGGTGGTACGCCGTGGCGAAGTGCTGCCGCAGATCCTGGAAGGCGCGGTGCTGGACCTGGAGCAGGGCGACAATGCCGAGATCGCGCGGCTCAACGGGTACCTGCATGCGGTGGTGGCGGTGGAATCCAAGCCGGACAGCGACTGGCTGCAACTGACCTTCCGCTTTGTCGACCAGGATGCGCAGAAGCTCGACTACCTGTCGCGGCTGATTGCCCGCGGTACGGCGCTCAAGCACTTCGTGCCGGGGGCCTGACAGGCCCTTTGCTGCTTGCGGCCTCTTCGCCGGCAAGGCCGGCTCCTACAGCCGTAGGAGTCGGCCTTGCCGGCGAAGGACACACCACTGATCGCCTGCCATACCCCGCATCACTCCCCGCAACACGCCCTCCATATTCCCCTGCTAGGCTTGCTCACAGCTAACCTGTCAGATGGCCACTACCGATGCCGCCACACCTGCTGCTGTTCTGCGCCCTGTTGCTGGCTGCCGGCCCGAGCTGGGCCATGACCATCTACAAGAACACCGACGCCGACGGCGTGGTGTCCTATTCCGATCGCCCCAGCCCCGGCGCCCGCGCATTGGTGTTCCGTGATCGCATGGTCGAGCAGTTGGGCCAGCAGGTGCAGTTGCAGGTCAGCAAGTACGCCGACGGCGTGCGTTTCAGTGCCCGCAACGAGCTGCATGCCCCGGTCGAAGTGGAACTGCGCCTGGAGCGCCTGGGCAACGTGCAGAACCTGGCGCCGCGCATCGTCCGGCGGGTGGTGCCGGCCCGTTCCACGCTGCTGCTCACTGCCCTCGGTGCGCGCAAGCCCGGTACCCCGGTCAGCTACCGCGAGCAGTTCAACTACACGTTGGGCAACCCCGCCCAGCGCACCCAGGCCTATCGCTACCCGTTCCCCTGGCGCGGCGGCCCGTTCCGCCTCTCCCAGGGCCCCAATGGCACCTACAGCCACTTCGGCCCCAAGGGCCGTTATGCCATGGACATCGCCATGCCCGAAGGCACGCCGATCATCGCGGCGCGGGCAGGGGTGGTGATAAAGACGGAAAACACCCAGAGCGGGCGCGGTACCAACCCGGCAGGCAATTTCGTGCGGATTCTGCATGCCGACGGCACCATGGGCGTGTACCTGCACCTGATGCGCGGGTCGGTGGTGGTCAGCGAAGGCCAGCGGGTGGCCTATGGCACGCCGCTGGCAAGGTCCGGCAACACCGGCAACAGCAGCGGGCCGCACCTGCATTTCGTGGTGCAGCGCAACGTGGGGCTGGCGCTGGAGTCGATCCCGTACCAGTTCAACCAGCCCATCGGCGGGCTGCCGAGCTTTACCGCCGGCAACCCGTAAGGCGCGTCAATCGAGCTTGAGCACCTTGGCCAGCACGATCTTGGGCCCTTTCATCTTTTTGATGATGATGCGCAGGCCGTCGACCTCCAGCACCTCTTCTTCTTCCGGTACGCGCTTGAGCGTCTCGTAGACCAGGCCAGCAAGGGTTTCGGCCTCGATGTGGTCCAGGTCCACGCCCAGCAGGCGCTCGACCTTGAACAGCGGGGTGTCGCCGCGCACCAGCAGCTTGCCGGGCTGGTAGGCGAGGATGCCGCGCTCGGTCTTGCGGTGTTCGTCCTGGATGTCGCCCACCAGCACTTCGAGCACGTCTTCCATGGTCAGGTAGCCGATCACCTTGCCATCGGCCTCTTCGACCAGGGCAAAGTGCGCGCCGCCCTTGCGGAACTGCTCCAGCAGCTGCGACAGCGGCATGTGGCGCGATACGCGTTCCAGCGGGCGGGTCAGCTCGGCCAGGTTGAACGACTCGGGCAGGTGGTCCAGCGCGGCCAGTTCCAGCAGCAGGTCCTTGATGTGCAGCAGGCCGACGAATTCGCCGCTTTCGGCGTCGAGCACCGGGTAGCGGCTGAACTTGTGCCGGCGGAACATCGCGAGGATCTCCTTGAGCGGCGCATGGGCGTCGAGGCTGACCATGTCTTCACGGGAATTGGCCCAGTCGACCACCTCCAGTTCGCCCATCTCCACCGCCGAGGCCAGTACGCGCATGCCCTGGTCGCTGGGGTCCTGGCCCCGGCTGGAGTGCAGGATCAGCTTGAGCTCCTCGCGGCTGTAATGGTGCTCGTGGTGCGGGCCGGGCTCGCCCTGGCCGGCGATGCGCAAGATGGCGTTGGCACTGGCGTTGAGCAGGTAGATGGCCGGGTACATCATCCAGTAGAACAGGTACAGCGGTACCGCCGTCCACAGCGACAGCAGTTCGGGCTTGCGAATGGCCCAGGACTTGGGCGCCAGCTCGCCGACCACGATGTGCAGGTAGGAGATCACGAAGAAGGCGCTGAAGAACGATACGCCCTTGATGACTTCGGGCGATTGCACGCCCACCGCCGCCAGCAGCGGCTCGAGCAGGTGCGCGAAGGCCGGCTCGCCGACCCAGCCCAGGCCCAGCGAGGCCAGTGTGATGCCCAGCTGGCAGGCCGACAGGTAGGCGTCCAGCTGGCTGTGTACGGTACGCAGGATATGCCCGCGCCAGCCGTTCTTGCCGGCAATCGCCTCGACCCGGGTCGAGCGCAGCTTGACCATGGCGAACTCGGCCGCAACGAAGAATCCGTTGAGCAGAACCAGCAGCAGAGCAAAAAGAATCATGCCGAAATCGGCAAACAGTGAAGCGAGGGTGATACCAGGGGAAGGGTCCATGATGGAGTTTTACGGGGTCCGTCTTCTGAAATAAGGGAGTGTGGCAATGCCAGCAGATACTGGCGCGAGTCAGCCAATGTAGCGGCTGACTGCGCAAATTTAAAGGGCGGTCGCTCAGGAAACGGTGCGGGTTGCCACCTGAACGGGGGCGAAATGGCAGGTAAAGGTACTGCCGTGGCCCGGTACGCTGCTGATCTCCAGCCGGCCGCGGTGGCGCAGCAGTACGTGCTTGACGATCGCCAGGCCAAGGCCGGTGCCGCCGGTGGTGGAGTTGCGGCTGGAGTCGACGCGGTAGAAACGCTCGGTCAGGCGTGGCAGGTGCTTTGGGTCGATGCCGATGCCCGAGTCCTGCACGCTCAGGTGCGCGCCCTGGGCGTCGGCCCACCAGCGGATGCGGATCTGGCCCTCATCCTGGGTGTACTTGACGGCGTTGAACACAAGGTTGGAGAACGCGCTGCGCAGTTCCGCCTCGCTGCCCTTGAGGCGCACGCCCGGCTCGGCGTCCAGGGTGATGCGCTGGTTGCGCTGGCCGGACAGGGCCTGGGCATCGCCCTTGATCGACTGCAGCAGGCTGTCGATGGCCACCGGCTGATTGTCGGAGGGGTAGTCGGTGGCCTCCAGCTTGGCCAGCAGCAACAGGTCGTTGAGCAGCGTCTGCATGCGCACGCCTTGCTGCTGCATCTGGGTCAGGGCCCGCACCCAGCGCGGGTTCACCTCCTCGACGTTGTCGAGCAGGGTCTCCAGGTACCCGGCAATCACCGTCAGTGGCGTGCGCAGCTCGTGGGAAACGTTGGCGACGAAGTCCTTGCGCATCTGTTCGAGCTGGTGGATGCGGGTCACGTCGCGCACCAGCATCAGGTGTTCGTTGTTGCCGTAGCGGGTGATGTGCAGCTGGATGCGCAGGCGGTCGCTGATGGGTGAGGGGATTTCCAGCGGCTCGAGGTAGTTCTCCTGTTCGAAGTACTCCTTGAAGCGCGGGTGGCGCACCAGGTTGGTGACCGGCTGGCCGCTGTCCTGTGGGGTCTTGAGCCCCAGCAGGGTCTCGGCGGCGCGGTTCCACCACTCCAGGTTGCCGTCGCTGTCGAGCATGATCACCGCGTCCTTGAGGGCGGCGGTGGACTCCTGCACGCGGTCGATCACTGCCTGCAGGCGCCCGCGCACGCGTTGGTCGCGGCGTTGCAGGTGGTAGATGCTGTCGAACACCTCGCCCCACAGGCCATAGCCGTCGGGCGGGGCCTCGTCGGGTTTGTGCTGGCGCAGCCAGTCGTGCAGGCGCAGCAGCTGCTTGAGGGTCCAGCCCAGATACACGCCAAGGCCCAGGGCCAGGCTCCAGCCGTAATGGCCGCTGATCAGCCCTGCCAGCAGGCAGACGGTGGTCAGCAGCAGCATGTGGCGAATCAGGGTGCCATGCCAGTTTTGGTTCACGGTGGGTCCTTAGGACCCGCTGCAAGCTGCAAGCGGCAAGCTGCAAGATTGAAGCGGATCTGCGTTTGCTTTTGCTCTTACTTGAGGCTTGTAGCTTGCCGTGTTCTCAACTCTTGGTTGAGAACCGGTATCCCGTGCCGCGCACGGTTTGTACCAGATTTTCGTAGGCTTCACCCAGCGCCTTGCGCAGACGGCGGATATGCACGTCGACGGTGCGCTCCTCCACGTACACATTGCCGCCCCATACCTGGTCGAGCAGCTGGCCACGGGTGTAGGCGCGCTCCTGGTGGGTCATGAAGAACTGCAGCAGGCGGTATTCGGTAGGGCCCATCTCGGCAGGCTTGCCGTCGATGGTCACGCGGTGGCTGATCGGGTCGAGCAGCAGGCCGCCGACCTCGATCGGGGCCTCGCCATCACTGGGGCCGGCACGGCGCAGCACGGCCTTGAGGCGGGCCACCAGTTCGCGCGGGGAGAACGGCTTGGTGATGTAGTCGTCGGCGCCGACTTCCAGGCCCTGGATCTTGTTGTCTTCCTCACCCTTGGCGGTGAGCATGATGATCGGGATGTCGCCGGTCAGCTCGTCGCGCTTGAGGCGCCGCGCCAGTTCGATGCCCGAAGTGCCCGGCAGCATCCAGTCGAGCAGGATCAGGTCGGGCTTGCGGTCGACGATGATGGCATGGGCCTGCTGCGAGTTTTCCGCCTCCAGGCAGTCGTAGCCGGCCATTTCCAATGCAACGGCGATCATCTCGCGAATCGGCGCCTCGTCGTCAACGATCAGAATGTTCCTGCCAACCATGCTCAAACCTCTTCCCATTAAGGTGTCTTGGCCCGCATTAGATAACGGAATTATTGCAGTCGTGTGACAGGTCGTGTGGCCTGGCGGCAACATTCCTTGGCTGAGCTAGGCTTTAGCTCCCACCCATCACCAAAAACGGTGAATCCAATGACACGACATACGCTGAACTGGATGGCTCTCTTTGCTGTTGCAGCACTGGCCCTGCCGGGGGTGGCAGCGGCCGCGCCGGGGATGGAGAAGAACGGCGTGCTTGTCGATTCTGCCGGCATGACGCTGTACACCTTCGACAAGGATGCAGGCGGCAAATCCATGTGCAATGACGACTGCGCCAAGAACTGGCCGCCCCTCAAGGCCATGGCGGGCGACGCCGCCGAGGGCAAGTGGACGCAGATCAAGCGCGAAGACGGCTCGATGCAGTGGGCCTACGATGGCAAGCCGCTGTACACCTTCGTCAAGGACAAGAAGGGCGGTGACATGACCGGCGACGGCATGAAGGACGTCTGGCACGCCGCCAAGCCATGAGGCCGGCCTTGCGCGGCCGCCCCCGGGGGCGGCTAGCGCAGGGTGTAGTCCAGTACCACGCCGATGAACACCAGCAGCCCGGCCCAGTGGTTGTGCAGGAAGGCCTTGAAGCAGGCGTCGCGATCCAGGCTGCGGGTCGACCAGTATTCCCAGGCGAAGCACAGCGCCGCGCCTACCAGCCCCAGGTGGAACCAGCCACCCAGCTCGAAGCGGTTGCCGGCCATCAGCAGGCAGCCCAGCGACAGCAGCTGCAAGGTCAGGATGATGGCGCGATCGGCTTCGCCGAACAGGATCGCGGTGGACTTGACCCCGATCTTCAGGTCGTCGTCGCGGTCGACCATCGCGTAGTAGGTGTCGTAGCCCACGGTCCACAGCAGGTTGGCGATGTACAGCAGCCAGGCGATGGCCGGCAGCTCGCCGGTGGCGGCGGTGAAGGCCATGGGGATGCCCCAGGAATAGGCCGCGCCCAGCACCACCTGCGGGTAATAGGTGTAGCGCTTCATGAACGGGTAGCAGGCTGCCAGCGCCACGGCGCCGAACGACAGCCATACCGTCTGCGCATTGGTGCACAGCACCAGCACGAAACTCAGCCCCACCAGGGTCGCGAACAGGACCAGCGCCTCGCGCCCGCTGATGCGCCCGGCCGCCAGCGGGCGTTCGGCGGTGCGCTTGACGTGACCGTCGACCTTGCGGTCGGCAAAATCGTTGATCGCGCAGCCCGCGGCGCGCATCAGCACCACGCCGAACAGGAAGATCAGCACGTTGGCCACGGTGGGCGTGCCCTTGGCCGCGATCCATACCGCCGTGAGGGTGGGCCACAGCAGCAGGTAGATGCCGATCGGCTTGTCCATGCGGCTGAGCTGGATGAAGTCCCACGCCCGGGGGTGCAGGCGATTGAGCGACTTGAGCAGGCTCAGGTACATCAGCGGTCCTCCAGGCGGGTGTCGGTGGCCTGCCACAGGGCGGGCAGGAAGATCTCGGCCACCAGGATGCTCAGTTCACCCTGGTCGAACCGCGAACGGCGTGCCCACAGGCCGTCATGGCGCTGCTCGCGGGGCAACCAGGCGGCAGGGTAGTGGCACACCTCGATGGCCTGGCGGGTAAACCCGGGGCTGCAGAACAGCAACTCGCCCAGCGAACGGCTGCCCAGCGCTTCCATGTCCAGGCCGCCCTGCTGCAGGGCGCTGCGCGCGGCCACACTGCGTGCGTACACCCACGGCTGGCCATGCCCGCGCAGGTACACCTCGCGCACCCAGCCTTCGCTGCCCGGGGCCAGGCCGAGGCTGGTGCACTCGTCGGCGCGCAGCGGCTGCCAGCCCTCGTACAGGGGGGTCACGCTGAAGTGATCGGCGGATAATCGGGTCAGGCGGCGGGTCAACGAGCCCTGGTCGAACAGCCAGTCGGCGGTAAGGGGGTCGGCGCTTGCGGCCAGCGGCGTTTGCTGCTGCAGCCAGTGTGGCGCGGGCACTTGCGAGGTTTCGTACGGCACGGTAGGTATGCGGTTACAAGCCAGTGAGGCGCCGAGCTTAGCATGTTTGCCGGTTGCGCTTGCATCGCGCCACCAGCCTCAGTACAAAGCCCCCTGACGATCCATGCAGCGCCAAGACTGTAATGATCACAACCGATGTGCGTCTGGATTACTGGAGGGAGAGCGATCATGAAGAAGTGGCAATGCGTGGTATGCGGGCTTATCTACAACGAGGCCGATGGCTGGCCGGATGACGGCATTGCGCCGGGCACCTTGTGGCAGGACGTGCCGGAAGACTGGCTGTGCCCGGACTGCGGCGTGGGCAAGATGGATTTCGAGATGATCGAAATCAACTGATCATTTTTTATACAGGGAAGGGATGAAGGCATGAGCGATCCGGTGGTGATTGTCGGTACGGGGCTGGCGGGCTACAACCTCGCCCGCGAATTTCGCAAGCTCGACGGCGAGACGCCGTTGCTGCTGATCAGCGCCGATGATGGTCGCTCGTATTCCAAGCCGATGCTGTCCACCGGCTTTGCCAAGGACAAGGACGCCGACGGCCTGAGCATGGCCGAGCCGGGGGCCATGGCCGAGCAGCTCAAGGCCCAGGTGCGTACCCATACGCGCATCAGCGGCATCGATCCGGGCCACAAGCGCCTGTGGATCGGCGAGGAGCAGGTGCCGTACCGCGACCTGGTGCTGGCGCTGGGCGCGCAGACCATCCAGGTGCCGGTGCAGGGCGACGCAGCCGATGCGATCTTCCCGATCAACGACCTCGAAGACTACGCGCGCTTTCGCGCCGCGGCGGCCGGCAAGCGCCGGGTACTGATTCTGGGGGCCGGGCTGATCGGCTGCGAGTTCGCCAACGACATGCACCTGGGTGGCTTCGAGATCGACATCGTCGCCCCCTGCGAGCAGGTCATGCCGACCCTGCTGCACCCGGCCGCCGCGGCTGCGGTGCAGGCTGGGCTGCAAGGGCTTGGTGTGCGCTTTCACCTGGGCCCGGTGCTGACCCGCCTGGAACGTTCGGCCGATGCCCTGCAAGCGCATCTGTCCGATGGCAGTGTGATCGTCTGCGACCTGGTGGTATCAGCCATCGGCCTGCGCCCCCGCATCGACCTGGCTGCCGCCGCTGGCCTGCAGGTCAATCGCGGGGTGGTGGTCGACCGCCACCTGCGCACCTCGCACGCCAACATCCATGCCCTGGGCGACTGTGCCGAGGTCGACGGCATCAACCTGCTGTACGTGATGCCGCTGATGGCCTGCGCGCGCGCGCTGGCGCAGACCCTGGCGGGCAATCCGACGGTGGTCAGCTACGGGCCTATGCCCATCACGGTGAAGACCCCGGTATGCCCGCTGGTCGTTTCACCGCCGCCACGCGCCCGCGAAGGCCAGTGGCAGGTCGAAGGGCAGGGCAGCGACATCAAGGTGCTCTGCCGGGATGCCGATGGCCAACTGCTGGGCTATGTATTGACCGGTACGGCAGTGATGGAAAAGCTGGCGCTGAACCGTCAACTTCCGCCGTTGCTGGCATAAATAGCTGTCGTTCTGTCGGATATACCCTGCCATTGCCTGAACAATGGCCGCCCAGAGACTGGCGCGGCCACTGGCGGCGTGCCATTCTCACACCCGTCTGCCGCAGTTTAGAGCCTGCGGTGCCTTAGGCGCTGCCTGCAAGGCAGCACGGCATAACAACAAAAAATCCGTCAGAGGGGCTTCACCATGCGTAAACCAGAACTCGCCGCAGCCATTGCCGAGAAAGCCGACCTTACCAAGGAGCAGGCCAACCGCGTGCTCAATGCCGTACTGGAAGAAATCACTAACGCGCTGCACAAGAAAGACAGCGTCACCCTGGTAGGCTTCGGCACGTTCCTGCAGCGCCACCGTGGCGCGCGCACCGGCAAGAACCCTCAGACGGGCGAGCCGGTGAAGATCAAGGCCAGCAACACCGTGGCGTTCAAGCCAGGCAAGTTCCTCAAGGACAGCGTCAATCCGTAAGGCCGTGGGCTACTGATTGCATTGAAGAGCGGGCACCCCTACAAGGTGCCCGTTCTTGTTTGTGTGGCGGCTCTTCGCCGGCAATGCCGGCGCCTGCAGGAGATAACCGCCGTCTGCAGGAGCCGGCGTTGCCGGCGAGGAACCCACCGCGCAGTGCGCTATTGCCGTGCCCCGTGCTTGTGACTAGCATACGCCGCCGCCCACACCCGCGCGGCGGTGTTCCAGGGAGGGAGCGGCATGGGCAACTCATCATTCATCGAATCGTTCGGCTCATGCCTGTGAGCTGTGCGCCCCCCTATCGCTTCTACGTCTGGTTACCCTGGGTATGCCTGGTTTCGCTGCTGTGCCTGGATGTCTACCAGTACGGCCTGCGCGTGGCCGGTTTCGAGCCGTTCCTGCAAATCTACCTGCTGGGCTTCGGCCTGCTTGGTTACCCCCTGTTCGCGCTGTGGGCCAGCCGCCGCCTGCATCTGGCGCCTCGGCACCTGTGGTGGGCGCCGGTATGGTGCGTCCCTTTCTACGCACTGCCCTGGGTGCTGTATGGCCTGGTCTACCTGCTCACCGGTCGTATCGCCGGGTTGGGCCTGATGCTGATGTGGGTGGCCTTTGTGCCCTACCTGCTGGGCGCCGGCTATTTTTTCGTCACCCTGACCGCGCTGCTGCTGGCGGCGCAAAGGCGCCTGTGCAATGGACCTTGAGCTGAAGAATTACCTGGCAGGTCTCGCCGACAGCAACCTGTTCGGCAGCCTGGCCATCCTGTGCCTGTTCGCCTTGCTGCTGAACCTCGGCGAGCGCCAACGCAACACGCGCTGGGTTAGGCTGCTGACGTTTGGCTGCCTGTTGGCGGTGGTGCTGCTGCACGGTGTGGGCACCTACTGCATGAATACCCAGGTACCGTGATGAAGGCAGTAATCGGGGTGGTATTGGTGGCCGTGCTGGCGCTGGGGGTGGGCACGCCGCTGTTCGGCAACCTGCTGATGCTGCTGATGGACCGCGACAACTTCATCCCCGCCGAATCGTCGCTGCTGAGTTTCGAGCCGTATCAGGTGTCTCAGGGCTCATCGAACTATTGGCTGTACGGCGAGGACGACCGTTACTACTACCACTTCACCCATGAGCCCACTCACCCCTATCGCTATATCGCCAAGGACAATCACTGCCCGGCGTTCGACCGTGACGATGTGCGCAGCTGGTGCAATGCGCTGCAAGGAACGCTGCCCAAATGAAGCGACAACTGCTGATCAATGTCGCCCTGCATGCTCTGGCCATCGTGCTCTACGGGGTGCTCAACGATATTGCCGTGGACTGGTACAAGGGCCACTACGGCGGCTTTACCGCCCGTGGCGTGTCCTCCGGCAGCATTGTGTTCCTGGTGATGTGGGTGTTCGTGCCGCTCAATGTGGTGCTGCCCCTGTTGACCAACTGGAAGCTCAAGTACTGGCTGGTGGCCGCGCAAATCGTGTTGATCCTCTGGTGGCTGTTGCCCGAGCACCCGGTGCGGGCGTACTTCTTCAGTTGCCTGGCGGGCGGCCTCAGCCTGTCGGCGGTGCTGATCTCGCACTGGCTGAGGCGTAAATGAGCAGCCCGACCGTAAAGCAGCAACTGTGGCGCTGGCTGGTGGTGTTGGGCGTGCTGGCGTGGGTGGGCTATCAGATTCACGCGCTGATCGAGGCACCCGGACAGACCTCGTTCGTCAGCGAGTCGGGGCGCTACCGTTTCCAGAACGTGCCGGCGCGCAGTTGGCTGATACCTTTCGGCGGCATGGGCTACATGCGCGTGACCGATCGCGAGCGCCCGGGTGAGGTCTGGCGCACGCCGCTGTACGACCTGCAGTCGCTGGACATGCGCGACTTCGAGGATGAAGCCGAAGTGGGCATCTACTGGATCAATTTCAACAAGCGCGACCGCCATTTCGACATCGCCATGCCGCAATGGGAGCCGCACTGGCTCAACAGCTTCATCGCCAATACCGACTACACCGTGGCCGAAGAACAGGCCCGCTGCCGCAAGCCCGAGCACCTGGTGCGCTACATCTGGGACCTGTGGCTGTGGCTGGTGTGGGTCAGCGACTACCCCTGCACGCAAACCGAGTACTACATCAACCCGCCCCCGGTGTATCAGCCATGAAGTCGAGTATCCCGGTGCTGCTGGCCGGCCTGCTGGCAAGTGCGCTGGCGCAGGCCGCGCCGGTTTGCCCCAGCCGCGACTTCGCGATGTTTTTCAAGGCGTTTGCCGAGGATGCGCAGCTGCAGTCCGACTTTACCGCCCATACCCTGGTCGAGCAGCGCCTCCAGGCCGGGCCCGAGGGGCCGCAACCGGTGGTACGCAAGCTCGAGCCGGCCCTGCGTCCTGATCTTTCGCAGCTGTCGTCGGAGCGGGTGGCGGCCAACGGGCTGATCCGTGAAATCGCGCTGCCCGACCGGGTTTACCTGCGCGACCAGCGCGGCGAGGTGTTGCAGGCATTCATCTTCGAGCAGGCCGACTGCTGGGCGCTGGCACGGGTCGAGGACTGGTCGCCGAGCGACGCGCTCAAGAGCGTGAAAACCCCCGATGATGCCGCCCCCGGCGTGCGTGCGCTGCAGCGCGGCGATGCCTACGAGCAACTGGGCCAGGGTGAAATCAAGCCCATCGACAAGCAGCTGTTCATCGCTGCGCTCAACAGCTACCTCGATGCCGTGGACCAAGGCTCTGCCTACGCTGCCTACAGCGCTGCGGCAATCAGCCTGTCGGGCATGGCGCCGCGCCTGAGCAACCAGTGCCTGGAGCAGTTGCTGCGCCTGTCGTCGGCCACTGTGCCTGAAGGGGCACTGATGCTGGCGAGCTTCTATTGCGACGAGGGCCAGTACCGCCCCGACGACAACACCTGCAAACACCCGCAGAAGGCCCTCGAGGCCTTGCGTCAGTCCGCCGCGATGGGCTCGGGCAATGCCTTCAACGAGCTGGGCAGCGTGTATGCGCGCGGTGAAATCGTGCCCGCCCAACCGGCACGCTCGCTGGCCTGCTACACCGAGGCGGTGGCGCACGGTGCAGACTGGGCGGACTTCAATGCCCAGGAGATGATCAAACGCGGCGCCCGCGCCGACAAGGACCAGCCATGCCTGTAGCCCACAACTGGCGCGAATGCCTGCAAGACCCGACGCTGAGCCCGCCCGCGCCCTGGGTCAGCTTTCCCGAGCTCGACCCGCAGGGGCTGGGCAGCCTGCAGGGCGATTTCGAACACTACTGGCGTTACTGCTGGTGGCCGTTCTGGTTGCGCCTGGGCAAGGCCCGCCAGCAGGCCTACCTGCTGCGCCACAACGCACCGCGTGGCTGGGCAGAGTATCTGGCGCACATCGACCACCAGCCTCCGTCGCCCGGGCTGGCGCCACTGCCCGAACACTGGCGTGGCGACAGCCCGGTCACCCACCGCCAGTTGCTGCGCTGGGTGCTGCCGATAGTGGTGCACCTGTTTGCGGTGGTGGCCTACGTGGCGCTAAACGGCACGCTGGTGAGCTGGTACAAGCAGTACGCCGGCGGGCTGACGTCGCGCGGGGTAGCCGTTGGCATAGCGATGTACATGGTGTTCTGGTTCTTCGTCGGCATGAACCTGCTGATCGCCCTGCTGCCACGGGTGTGGGGCAAGGTACAGGCCACGGTGTTCATGGCGGCGATCATCGGCTTCTACCTGTGGCCCGAGCATCCGCTGCGGGCGCTGTTCTACAGCACACTGTCTGCCAGTGTGACCCTGGTGGCCATCGGCGCGAATGCGCAGCTGCACCGCCACTTTCTCAACCTCATCTTCAAGGGTTCGAAATGAAGCGTACCCCTCACGCCGTTGCCTTGGCGTTGTCACTGTCACTGGCAGGCACTGCCCATGCCGCAGTACCTGCCGAAAAAACCATCGAGGGCGCAGGCGGGGCGAAGCTTTCGTTCTCCAAATGGAGCGCCGAGGAGAACGGCTGGCATGCGGTGCAGTGGCAAGGCGCCAATGGCAAGGGCTTCACCTTGTACCCGCACGAGTTTGCGCGGGATGCGATCGATGGCGACGCTTCGGCAGTGTCGCCTGACGGGCGCTTCGTGATGCTCTACCGCCTGCGCCAGTCGGGGCGGCAGTTCACGCCCCCCACGCTGCGCTGCGACATGGTGGCGATGGACACCGGTTGTGTGATGGCCACGCGGCTGGCCCAGTACTGCGTGGGCCGTTGGCAGAACGGCGCCTGGCAGCCGGAGAACAAGCTGCCCTGGGCTACCAAGCTGGAAACCATCAAGCCGGCCAAGGTCGCAGGCCTGCTGCACAGCAGCGAGAACCGCGAGATACCCGCGCGTCACGCCGTACTGGCCGAAGAGGTGTACATGGGCCTGGATTCCTACATGGCCTGCCATGCGCCCCAGGACAACGTGCCCGGCTACAACGACATGGGCTACCTGATCGGCGACGACTGGAACCCCAACCTGATGCTGCGCATCTATCGCGCCATCGAGCCCTTTGCCCAGGGGCGTCGGGCGCTGCAGCTGAACATTGCCGATATTCTCTGGGGCTACGGCAACTCGCGCGAAGCCGGCCCTTACTACGCGCGCTATCGCCAGCAGATGCTGGAGGCCGGCGCGGCGCAGAAGATTCCGTCACGGGTGCAACTGCGCCTGGATGCGGTACCGGCTGCCGACCCCAACCGGTAGGCCGCACACCCTGACATACAGTCGCCTTCAACAAAGCGAAGACGGCTGTAGCCTTTGGTCGCAAAAAAGCTAAACTGCGCCCCTCAGTCACTTTTCGCCTAGGGGCGTATATGAAGTTTCGTTTTCTGCTCTGGGCCATGGGTTTGCTGATGGCGCGGGCCAGCCGCAACAACCCGGCGTTCCAGCAGCAACTGAAGGACAAGGACCTGGTGTTCCAGTTGCAGACCCTCGACGGCAAGGTCGCCCGGCACTTCATCGTCAGCAACCAGCGCATCCGCAGCAAGGGTGGCACCCATGCCGAGCCTGCGTTCGCCATTGCCTTCAAGGATGCCGCCTACGGCTTCGCCACGCTGCAGGCCAAGAACAAGCAGCTGGCGTTCATGCAGGGGATTCAGGACAAGTCGATCCAGATCAAGGGCAACCCGGCCCTGGTGATCTGGTTCCAGGGCCTGATGAAGTACCTGATGCCGCGCAAGAAGAAAGCCTGAGCGCAGCGCCCAGGCTTCAGGTTGTCAGTGCGGGGTGAACTGTGACGCCAGTTCACGCAGCAGCGATTCGGCTTCAAGCACCTTGTGCACCACGTCCTCGGCCTTCTCGCGGCTGATGTTCAGGCGCTCCAGCAACGCGTCGGGGATGCGGTCGTCCGGCCCCGAGCCGATGCCGCGCGCGCGCAGCAGGCGTACCGCCACGCACACCAGGTTGGGGAAGGCGGCATGGTCCCCCGCGTAATGCGGGTCGTGCTGAAAGCGCAGGGCGGTGGCCAGCTCTTCGGGCATGTCCCAGAAGCGCATCAGCCAGGCACCGATCTGCTCGCGGCTGATGCCCAGCAGGTGCTGCTCGACATAGCTGTGGCACAGGTGCGGGTTGACCTCCAGGTGGCGGCAGATCAGCGAGAAATGCGGCGGGAACACATGCGCCAGCAGCAGGTAGCCGAAGTTGTGCAGCAGCCCGGCCAGGTAGGTCAGGCCCGACTCAGGACGCTCGGCGCGGGGCATGGCGCGGGTCAGGCCCTCGATCACGGCGGCGGTGTAGATCGATTGCTGCCAGTAGGGGGTGGTCTGCTGCGGGTGATCCTTGGGCAGGCTCAGGGTCTTGCCCAGGGCCAGGCCCAGCGCCAGGTTGATCACCAGGTCGAAGCCCAGCACCCGCACGATGGCGTCTTCCACCGAGCGGATCTTGCCGGGGGAGGCGTAGTAGGGCGAGGCGGCCCAGCTGACCACCTGCGCGGCCAGCGCCGGATCGGTCTCGACCACACCGGTGATGTCGTCGATGGTGGCGTTGGGGTCGACCCGCAGCTTGATGATCTTCTGTGCGGTCTCGGCCAGCGGCGGGATCTCGATGGTCGATTCCAGGCGCTGCTGGATGCGTCGTGCGGTAAATGCCTGCACCGCCTCGGTGATCTCCTTGCTGTCATCGGCCGGACGGTCGAGGTTGGGGCGGATCTCGCTGAGCAGTACACCGAAATGCCCGGCACTGGCCTTGGCCAGCATCTTCCTGAAGTGCTCGCTGTGGATTTCCAGCAGCAGGCCGGGGGTTCCGGAATGAATCAGCAGGGCCGGCTGCTTGAGCAGGCGCTCCTCGTACAGGCACGGTGAGCTGGTCAGCGCCGGAATGGCGGGCAGGATCGTCAGGCCGTGCTTCTTGAGCATCAGTTCGAGCCGCTCGAGCGGCACGGCGGTGAGCTTGCGGCCGGTCAGCTCGGTCAGGTGGCTGAGGTCCAGCAGCTGGTTCTGCGGGAACAGCACCATCAGCGCACCGACCGCGTCGTCGAGCAGCACGGCCTGGACCTTTGCCTCGGGCGCCAGCTGCGGGTGGTCGATGACCTCGCGGTAGGCGATGCCGAGCTTGTCGAGCAGCAACCGGATAACAGACGGTGTGTGGGGGGTTGCGGTATCCAGGGCAACTTCAGTCATGGTCTGTATCCAGTATTTTTTCAGCGGCCAGTATAGCCGGCTCGATGGGGGCGGCCCGCGTCGACATGGGAGGTACGTCACACCTGGCCATATTGCTGCCCGTGGCGTAACCAGCGGTCGAGCAACGGGCTGACGTGGTCCGGCCAGCGTGCCAGCAGGGCCTGTGCAGCATCGCGCACCGCCGGCAGCAGGTCGGCGTCGCGCATCAGGTCGGCGACCTTGAACTGCAACAGGCCGGTCTGGCGGGTCCCGAGCATTTCGCCCGGGCCACGCAGTTGCAGGTCTTTCTCCGCAATGACAAAGCCGTCATTGGTTTCGCGCATGATCCCCAGGCGTTCACGCCCGATCTGCGACAGTGGCGGATGATACAACAGTACGCAATGGCTGGCCGCACTGCCGCGTCCGACTCGCCCGCGCAACTGGTGCAGCTGGGCAAGACCAAGGCGTTCGGGGTTCTCGATGATCATCAGGCTGGCGTTGGGTACGTCCACGCCCACCTCGATCACGGTGGTGGCCACCAGCAGTTGCAGGTTGCCCTGCTTGAACTCGGCCATCACCGCAGCCTTCTCGGCCGGCTTCATGCGCCCGTGGATAAGCCCCACGCGCAACTCGCCCAGGGCACTGGTGAGCTCTTCGAAGGTGGTTTCGGCGGCCTGGCAGGTCAGCTCTTCGGACTCTTCGATCAGGGTGCATACCCAATAGGCCTGGCGCCCTTCGGCACAGGCGGCGCGCACGCGCTCGACCACTTCGATGCGGCGGCTGTCGGCCACCAGTACAGTGTTGACCGGGGTACGCCCCGGCGGCAGTTCGTCGAGCACCGAGGTGTCGAGGTCGGCATAGGCGCTCATGGCCAGGGTGCGCGGGATCGGCGTGGCAGTCATGATCAGCTGGTGCGGGCACAACTGGCCGCCCACGCCTTTCTGGCGCAGGGCCAGGCGCTGCTGTACGCCAAAGCGGTGCTGTTCGTCGATGATCGCCAGCGCCAGGTTGTGAAACTTCACCTCTTCCTGGAACAGCGCATGGGTACCCACCACCATTGGCGCGCCGGCGGCGATCTGCTCCAGCGCGGCGGTGCGCGCCTTGCCCTTGAGCTTGCCGGCCAGCCAGGCGACTTCGATGCCCAGCGGTTCGAGCCAGCGCTTGAAGGTGACGAAGTGCTGCTCGGCAAGAATCTCGGTGGGGGCCATCAGCGCCACCTGGTAGCCGGCTTCCAGCGCCTGCAGGGCTGCGAGCGCGGCGACCACCGTCTTGCCGGCACCCACATCGCCCTGCACCAGGCGCAGCATCGGCTCGGGCTGGCTGAGATCGTAGGCGATCTCGTTGCCCACGCGCTGCTGTGCGCCGGTTGGAGCGAAGCCCAGGTTGGCCAGGTATTGGGCCGCCAGCCTGCTCGCCTTGGGCAACACCGGGGCCCGCTGGGCGCGCAGGCTCTCGCGCAGGCGCTGCTGCGACAGCTGGTGGGTCAGCAGCTCTTCGAAGGCCAGGCGGTGCTGGGCCCAGTGGTGGCCCACGGCAAGCTCTTCGACATCGGCATCGGCCGGCGGGTGGTGCAGGTAGCGGATAGCATCGGCCAACGGTGCCAGCTGGTAGTCGCGTGCCAGTTCCAGCGGCAGCCAGTCGGGCAGGCTGCGCGGGCCGAGCAGGCCCAGGCTCTGCTGGCACAGCTGGCGCAGGCGCTGCTGGGTGAGGCCTTCGGTGGTCGGGTAGATCGGGGTCAGGGTGGTATCGACCGGGGGCGGCTCGTCGCCGGTCAGGGCGCGGTACTCGGGGTGGTAGATCTCCAGGCCCGAGGCGCCGGGGCGCGCTTCGCCGTAGCAGCGCAGGTGGGTGCCGCGCTTGAGCGCTTCCTTCTGGGCGTTGCTGAAGTGGTAGAAGCGCAGGCTCAGCGAACCTGTGCCATCGCCCAGGCGCACCAGCAGGCTGCGGCGCCTGCCCATGGTCACGTCGGTGCCACTGACCACGCCTTCGATCACTGCATCCTGGCCCGGGCGCAGGGCGCCGATCGGCACCACGCGGGTGCGGTCCTGATAGCGCAGGGGCAGGTGGAACAACACGTCCTGGATGTTCTCCAGGCCAACCTTGGCCAGCTTCTCGGCCAAGGCTTCGCCAACGCCCTTCAGTGCCGTGACCGACACCTTCGACAACTCGGTCATGCTCGGGCCCTAAGGTGCGGCGGGTGGCTTGGCCACCGAACACAGGCGGATCGAGTCGGCCAGAATCTCGATGGCCTTGGGCCGCGGGAAGCTCGCGCGCCAGGCGATCGCCACGGTGCGAAACGGTGCCGGCGGGCTCAATGGGCGGACTTCGATGATGCCCGGCGCGTAGTGATGGCTGTGCACGGCCGACAGCGGCAGGATCGACACGCCCAGCCCCGAGGCGACCATGTGGCGGATGGTTTCCAGCGAGCTGGACTCCACCGTGGTGTGCTTGGCGCCGTCGTTGCCCTTGGTCAGGGTCGGGCAGGCCTCCAGCACCTGGTCGCGGAAGCAGTGGCCTTCGCCGAGCAACAGCAGGCTCTTGTCGTTGAGCAGGCTGGCGTCGATGGTCTCTTTCTTTGTCCAGGGATGCTCGCTGGGCATCAGCACGTAGAACGGCTCGTCGTACAGCGGCAGCGTCAGCACGTCGGCTTCATTGAACGGCAGGGCGATGATCACCGCGTCCAGCTCGCCGTTGCGCAGCTTGTCACGCAGGATATGGGTGAAGTTTTCTTCGATGTACAACGGCATCTGCGGGGCAACCCGGTGCAGTTGCGGAATCAGGTGCGGGAACAGGTACGGGCCGACGGTATAGATGGCCCCCACCTTGAGCGGCGCGGTCAGCTGGTTCTTGCCGGCCTGGGCCAGTTCACGGATGCCCTGGGCCTGCTCCAGTACCTTCTGCGCCTGGGCCACGATGCCTTCGCCGACCGGGGTCAGGCGCACCGCGCTCTTGCTGCGCTCGAAGATCAGCACGCCCAGCTCGTCCTCCAGCTTCTTCACGCCCACCGACAGGGTCGGCTGGCTGACGTGGCAACGCTCGGCCGCGTGGCCGAAGTGCTGTTCCTGAGCGAGGGTGACGATGTAGCGCAATTCTGTGAGGGTCATAACGTGCGTCCATGAAGTTGCGAGCCCAGCATAGCGGCTGCAATCGATAGACGCACGTTATCAGACTTGCGTGCGTGTGACAGAAACAAACAACTCAGCGTTTCTTGTCCAGCGAGTACACGAACGGCGCGACCACTTCGATACTGCCGTTGTTGAGCAGTTCCTGAGGCGGCTTGGGCACGGGTTGAGCCTTGCGGATCATTTCCAGGGTTGCCCGGTCCAGTGCCGCGCTGCCTGAACCACCGGCCAGCGAGTACGACAGGATCTTGCCTTCGGCGTCGACCACGAAGCGCAGCCGGTTGATGCCCTGCAGGCCCCGCCGACGCGCGTCTTCCGGGTAGCGCTTGTACTTGCCAAGGTGACGCAACAGGTCGCTCTGCCAGGTAGGCAGGGCATTGCTGTTGGCGGCGATGCTTGGCGCCGGTGCTGCGGATTTCTGCGCCGGAGCGTTGCTTGGCGGGGAATCCACGGTTTCCTGGTCGACCGGCTTGTCCTGCGGCGGCTCCGGTTTTTTCTCCGGTTTCGGAGGCTGGGGCTTGGCCTTGGGCTTGGGCGGTGGCTTGGGTATCGCGATTTTCGGTTTGGGCGCTTCTGCCACCTTGGGCAGTGGTGGCTCCTCGACCGGCGTCGGCGGCTGTGGCGGGGCCACGACCTTCGGTGGCGGTGGTGGGGCCGGCTCGGGCATCGGCGCCATCTCGATCATCATCGCCGCAGGCGGCAGTTCGATTGCCTGGGGCACCGACCAGTTGAGCATCAGCACCACGGCAACGGCATGCACGGCCAGCACAATCGCCAGGCTGACGCCGTAGCGCGCCAGTTTATGCCGCGTATTGGTCATTTCTTGGCTGCCGTCTCAAGTCCCACCAGGCCGACCTTCAAGTAGCCGGCTGCGCGCAGGGTGTTCATGACTTCCATCAGGTCGCCGTAATCGACGCCCTTGTCAGCCTGGAAGAAGATGGTGGTGTCCTTGTCGCCCTTGGTCTTGGCGTCCAGTACCGCGCCCAGCTGGTCGCGTTGCACCTGATCGTCGCCGACGTACAGGTTCTGGTCGGCCTTGACGCTGAGGAACACCGGCTTCTCCGGCCTGGGCACGGGCTTGGCGGTCGAGGCCGGCAGGTCGACCTTGATGTCGACCGTGGCCAGGGGCGCCGCCACCATGAAGATGATCAGCAGTACCAGCATCACGTCGATGAACGGCGTGACGTTGATTTCGTGGTTCTCGGCGAGATCGTCGCCGCCCTCGTTAAGATGCAGGCCCATGGTTTACCCCACTTTCACCATGTGTGGCGCAGCGGAACGCTCGCCTGGCTGGTGGTCCAGGTCGCGGCTGACCAGCAGCAGCACGTGCGCCGAAGCGTCGGAAACCTGTGCCTTGTAACCGGCGATGGAACGGGCGAAGACGTTGTAGATGACCACTGCGGGGATCGCGGCAACCAGGCCCAGGGCGGTGGCCAGCAGGGCCTCGGCGATACCGGGTGCAACCACCGCGAGGTTGGTGGTCTGGGTCTTGGCGATGCCGATGAAGCTGTTCATGATGCCCCACACGGTACCGAACAGACCGACGAACGGAGCGGTGGAGCCGATGGTGGCAAGCACGCCGGTACCGCTGCTCATGTTGCGACCGCTGGCCGCGACCAGGCGCTCGAGGCGGAAGCTCACGCGCTCCTTGATACCTTCTTTTTCACGGGCATTGGCCGACAGGTGCATTTCCTCGAGGGCATCGTGCACCAGCAGGTGTGCCAGGGTGCCGGGCTTGTCGGCGGTTTCGCTGGCGTCCTTGATGCTGGTGGCCTTCTTCAGCAGGGCGATTTCAGAACGCAGGCGGCGCTTGGCGCCCATCAGTTCGAAGCCCTTGGCAATCCAGATGGTCCAGGTGATCAGCGAGGCGATGGCCAGGCCGATCATCACGATCTTCACCACGATGTCGGCGTTCTGGTACATGCCCCATGGCGACAGGTCGTGGGCCATGCCCAGGCTGGTGTCTTCGACCAGCGCTTGGGTGGCGTCGTCGGCCTGGCCTTCGACAGGGGCAGCGCCCGGCGCGGCGGCGGCATCCGCAGGCTCGGCGCCCGGGGCAGCAGGTGCGGCCGGGGTAGCATCGGCAGGGGCAACGGCGGCGGCCGGTGTGGCGTTCTGTGCGGCGGGCTCATCGGCCATGGCGGCGGGGGCCAGTACCAGGCTGAACATCAGCGCGGCAATGGCGCGCCAGGCGCGCGACAGGGTTGGCGAAGCGGAAGGTTGAATACGTGTCATGCTGGCCGGACCTGATGAAGAAGAAATGGGTAGTTGTCCTTCCAGGCCTCGAGTCGGGCCGAGAACAAAATTTGGGCGGCCATTATTGCAAGTAATTCTTGTTAACAGAAGATACACAGTATCTTTTTTTGCATATTAACTAGCCGCCTATCGATTTCCACAGATAGGCTGTGGCTTTGTCTGACGGAGTGTGCGGATGTCTTCGCCTTCAGTTCTGATCGTCGGTTGCGGCGATGTGGGTGGCCGTCTGGCCCAGCAATTGCTGGGCCTTGGCTGGTCGGTAAGCGGTTTGCGCAGAAATGTGGCGGCCTTGCCCGCGGGGGTTGCCGGCATCGCGGCAGACCTGGAAAACCCGCAGTGCCCGACCGATTGGCCTTTGGTCGCACCCGACTACCTGGTGTACTGCGTGGCCGCCAGCCAGCATGACGAGGCGGGCTATCAGGCGGCTTATGTACAGGGCCTCAAGCATGTACTGGGCTGGCTGGCCGAGCGTGGCCAGCGACCGCAGCGCCTGCTGTTCGTGTCCAGCAGCAGTGTGTTCGCCCAGCAGGACGGCGAGTGGATCGATGAAACCGCCGCCACCTTGCCGTCAGGTTACTCGGGGCAGGTCATGCTCCAGGCCGAACAGCTGGCACTGGCCAGCGGCATCCCGGCCAGCATCGTGCGCCTGACCGGTATCTACGGGCCGGGCCGCGAATGGCTGCTCAGCCAGGTGCGCCAGGGGTATCGGGTGACCGAAGAGCCGCCGCTGTACGGCAACCGCATCCATGCCGAGGACGCGGCAGGGCTGCTGGCCTTCCTGCTCAAGGCCGATGCGGCGGGGCGTGCGCTGGAGGACTGCTACATCGGGGTGGACGATGCACCGGCGCCATTGGCCGACGTGGTGGCCTGGTTGCGCGAGTACATGGGCGTCACGCATTGGTCGGAGCAGCAGCGTGTGCGGCGCACCGGCAGCAAGCGCTGCAGCAATGCGCGTGCCCGGGCACTGGGCTGGGTGCCACAGTACCCGAGCTACAAGGAAGGCTACGCGGCGATTCTGGCGGCGCAACCCTGAGGGCTCACCTGATCAGTCGCGCTCGAGCAGCCATTGCCGGGCGCCGGGATACAGCTGCGGCATCTCGTCTGGCTGGGCGCTGTTGAGGGCACGCAGGATTTCCAGCGTCTTGCCATCACGCTTGAAAATCCACGGGTTGCCCTGCTGGTTGCGCTCCAGCCACAGGCTGTCGTACTCGCCGCTCATGCTGGCGCAGTCGCCGGCCAGGCACAGTGCGTAGCGGTCCAGATTGGGCAGGCCCTCGACACTGCCCGTGTCGCCGAAGCGCACGACATTGCCCTGACCAGGGCCCTCGATCACCTTCCAGTCACCCTTCAGGTAGGCGCCGTACAGCGCCTGCTCGAAGGTGGTCCCGGTGCGGGCTTCCATTGGGGCGGGAGAGCTGGCCTTCTGGAAGCTGTGCTGCGGCGCCATCGGGGTGGCGTGTTGCACCAGTTCGTCGCCATCCAGGCTCAGCGTCTGTATCTCATTGCCCGGGAATACCACGTCCCGCTGTTTTTCGCCGGCCTTGAGCTGGCCTTCGACGATCTCGAAACCGTTGGTGTAGCTGGCCTGTTCGGCCGCGACGTTGACCTTCCATTCCAGGTTGCCGCCGCTGTCCTGCAGCGCCTTGCGCAGGCTCACGCCTTTGGCGGCAGCATCGATGGCCTGCTGGTTGATCCAGATGCCGTTGTAGTCTTCGGGTTTGTGGCTGGCGCAGCCGCTCAACAGTGCGGCGGCCAGAGCCAGGGCAAGCGCGTGGCGCATGGCGGGGTCCTTCCAGAACAGTGCGGCGGCGAGCCGGCCGGCCCGCCGCGCGAGGTATTACTCGAGGACCAGGATCGCGTCCATTTCAACCTGCGAGCCGCGTGGCAGCGCAGCGACGCCGATGGCGGCGCGGGCAGGGTAGGGCTGTTCGAAGTAACGGCCCATGACTTCGTTGACCTTGGCGAAGTGGCTCAGGTCGGTCAGGAAGATGTTCAGCTTGACGATGTCCTTGAACGAGCCGCCGGCAGCTTCGGCCACGGCTTTGAGGTTTTCGAACACCTGTACGGTCTGGGCTTCGAAGCCTTCGACCAGCTCCATGGTTTTCGGGTCCAGCGGGATCTGGCCCGACATGTACACGGTATTGCCGGCCTTGATCGCCTGGGAGTAGGTGCCGATGGCCGCTGGGGCCTTGTCGCTGGTGATGACGGTCTTGGTCATGGTGACTCCTTGCAGGGGGAGGGCTACGTGCGCATGCGGGTGATGCGAATCACCCCGGTCAGGGCACGCAGTTTCTTGATCACGCGGGCCAGGTGCACACGGTCGTGCACGCTGACCACCAGCTGGACCACGCTGATGCGGCCATCACGTTCGTCCATGCTGATCTTCTCGATGTTGCCGTCGGCGGCGTTGACGCTGCTGGCCAGCAGGGCAATCAGGCCGCGCTGGTGTTCCAGCTCGACGCGCAGCTCGACATTGAATTCGCCGGTGACATCCTTGGCCCAGGACAGCTGGATGCATTTTTCCGGGTTGTGGCGAATTTCGCTGATGTTGCGGCAGTTCTCCAGGTGCACCACCATGCCCTTGCCCGCCGACAGGTGCCCGACGATCGGGTCGCCCGGAATCGGCGTGCAGCACTTGGCGTAGCTGAGCACCAGGCCCTCGGTGCCGCGGATGGCCAGCGGACCCTCGGGGTTGGGCAACTGCTCGCCTTCGCTGGAGAGCAGGCGGCGCGCCACTACGTAGGCCATGCGGTTGCCCAGGCCGATGTCTTCGAGCAGGTCTTCGATCACTTCGAGGCGATACTCGGCCAGCATGGCCTGGATGCGCTCCTGGGGGATCTTGTCCAGCGCGCTGTCGAAACCGTTGAGCACCTTGTTGAGCAGGCGCTCGCCCAGGTTGATCGATTCGGAGCGGCGCTGCAGCTTCAGGGCATGGCGGATATGGGTGCGCGCCTTGCCGGTGACCACGAAGTTCAGCCAGGCCGGGTTCGGTCGTGCGCCCGGGGCGCTGACGATCTCGACCGTCGAGCCGCTCTGCAGCGGTTCGGACAGCGGTGCCAGGCGGCGGTTGATGCGGCACGCGATGCAGCTGTTGCCGACGTCGGTATGCACCGCGTAGGCAAAGTCGACCGCCGTGGAGCCCTTTGGCAGCTCCATGATGCGGCCCTTGGGCGTGAACACGTAGACCTCGTCCGGGAACAGGTCGATCTTCACGCTTTCGATGAATTCGAGCGAGTTGCCCGCGCGCTGCTGCATTTCCAGCACGCCCTTGACCCACTGGCGCGCCCGGGCATGGGTGCCCTTGGGCTGCTCGTCGTCACTGGACTTGTACAGCCAGTGCGCCGCGATGCCGTTGTTGGCCATCTCTTCCATCTCGCGGGTGCGGATCTGGATCTCGATGGGCACGCCGTGCATGCCGAACAGGGTGGTATGCAACGACTGGTAGCCGTTGGCCTTGGGGATCGCGATGTAGTCCTTGAAGCGCCCCGGCAGCGGCTTGTAGAGGTTGTGCACGGCGCCGAGCACGCGATAGCAGGTGTCGACCTTGTCGACCACGATGCGGAAGGCGTACACGTCCATGATCTCGTTGAAGGCGCGGCGCTTGCCGCGCATCTTCTTGTAGATGCCGTAGATGTGCTTCTGCCGCCCGCTGACCTCGCCTTCGATACCGTCCACGGCCAGGCAGTGGCTGAGCGATTCCTCGATCTTGTTGACCAGCTCCTTGCGGTTGCCGCGGGCACGCTTGACTGCCTGGTAGATACGCGCCGAGCGCATCGGGTACATGGCCTTGAAGCCCAGGTCTTCGAACTCGACGCGCACGGTGTGCATGCCCAGGCGGTTGGCGATGGGGGCGTAGATCTCGAGGGTTTCCTTGGCGATGCGCCGGCGTTTTTCGCCCGACAGCACTTCCAGGGTGCGCATGTTGTGCAGGCGGTCGGCCAGCTTGACCAGGATCACGCGAATGTCGCGGGCCATGGCCATGGCCATCTTCTGGAAGTTTTCGGCCTGGGCTTCGGCCTTGGTCTCGAAGTTCATCTGGGTCAGCTTGCTGACGCCATCGACCAGTTCGGCGACGGTTTCGCCGAATTGGGAACTGAGGGCTTCCTTGGCGATGCCGGTGTCTTCGATCACGTCATGCAGCATGGCGGCCATCAGGCTCTGATGGTCCATGTGCATGTCGGCAAGAATGCTTGCCACCGCCAGCGGGTGCGTGACGTATGGCTCGCCGCTGCGACGGCGCTGGCCGTCGTGGGCTTGTTCGGCGTAGAAATACGCCCGGCGTACCAGGTTGACCTGGTCGGCGCCGAGGTAGGTCGAGAGGCGATCGGCGAGGGCGTCTATGCTCGGCACGATGTTAGCTCCTGCCGAGAAAGTGGGCCCTGCGCCGTACAACGTCGACCAGGCATGGACTTAGACGGCCTCGTTGGCCTCGTCCTCACCGAATGCAGCGAAGACCGGGTCTTCGTGGACGATGTCCTGTTCGGCCATGAATTCTGGGGTGCAGATGCCTTCGGCGATTTCGCGCAGGGCGACGACGGTCGGCTTGTCGTTTTCCCACGCCACTTTCGGCTCTTTGCCGCCGGTGGCCAGTTGGCGGGCACGCTTGGTAGACAGCATGACCAGCTCAAAGCGGTTATCCACGTGTTCTAGACAATCTTCAACGGTTACGCGGGCCATGGTCTTCCTCAGTAGCAAATGCGGTGTTCAGCCCGAATGGGCGAGCGGACTCGATAGTTTAAAAAATCACCAGCCTTTAGGGAAGCGCTGATTTCACGTCGAGACCTGTGTAAGCCGACAATAACCAGTTGTGAGGCTCTAGCACAACTGTCTTGTGGGGGTGGATTCAAATGCTTGGCCGGCAAGGTCGGCGCCTGCAGAACTGCGCACCTGCCCCGTGGGAGCCGGCCTTGCCGGCGAAGGGGCCCGAAAGTCAGGCCTGGCCCTCCTGGCGCCCCAGCATCCCGCGCAAACGCGGGGTCAATTCGTCGAACAGGGTCTGCACCGAACGCAGCGCACGGCAATCGGGGCGGGTCAGCAGCCACAGTTCGGTATTGCACCCGGGCAGGGCACCGCTCAACTGTTCCACCCCCGGCAAGGTATCGGCCATGTAGTCGGGCAGGGCAGCCACCCCCAGCCCGGCCGCCACCAGCTGTGCAATCGCCGCGATTCCGCTGCAGCGATAGCGCGGCATCACCCCCGGCAGCTGCTGACTGCGCCACACCACTGTGGCATGGTCCTGCATGGAGTCGTCGGGGGCAATCCAGGGCACGCTGGCCGGGGCCTCGGCCAGCCGCTCGCGGTACTCCTCGCGCCCGCACACCACATACGAGGCCGCCCCCAGGCAGCGCCCCACAAGGTGCTCGGGTGGCGAATTGGTCAGGCGCAGCGCCAGGTCGGCGTCGCGCCGGCTGAGGTTGGCGAAGGTGTTGGAGGTCGCCAGTTCCAGTGACAGGGCCGGGTATGCCGGCATGAAGTCGGCCAGGGCGGGTAGTAGCAGGCTGTGCAGCACCGCATCGGTACAAGTCAGGCGCACCGTGCCGCTGACCACCTGTTCGCCGTGCTCCAGCGCCACCCGCGCCGCATCCAGCGCCTGCTCGGCGCGTTCGGCCTGCTCGGCCAGGGCCTGGGCGGTGCCGGTGGGGATGTAGCCCTTGCGGCTCTTCACGAACAGCGCGGTACCCAGTGCGGCCTCCATGCGCCGGATCGAGCGGAACACCGTCGACACATCGACCCGCAGCAGGTCTGCAGCCTTGGCCAGGGAGCGTCCGCGTACCAGCGCGAGCACCAGGGAAAGGTCGGCGTGACTGATCTGATATTGCATGGGTGCACTCTTTGCTTGCCTAAATGCCAATGTCTGTTGCGTGGGGGCCATTCTATAGTGAGGCGGCAGTCGTGAATCAACCCGCGACGTTGTCAGAACCTGGAACGACCGTGCAATGCCACGGCGTTCGGCATTCCCCACGATGGGAACCTTAAAAAGAACAAATGAAACCATCGCCGCTCCCGATAGCGCAGTAACACCTCCTCCATTGCCGCCCGATAAAAAATCAAAGGATGCCTAGCCATGACGTCGGTCTCCCCGTGCGCCATCCCTCTCGACGAGATGGGTGAATTTCTCAAGGCCCACCCTGAGGTGCAATTTGTCGATCTGCTGATTGCAGACATGAACGGCGTGGTGCGTGGCAAGCGCATCGAGCGTGCGAGCCTGGTCAAGGTCTACGAAAAAGGCATCAACCTGCCGGCTTCGCTGTTTGCCCTGGACATCAACGGTTCCACCGTCGAAAGCACCGGCCTGGGCCTGGACATCGGCGACGCCGACCGTATCTGCTACCCGATCCCCGGCACCTTGAGCTTCGAGCCCTGGCAGAAGCGCCCCACCGCACAGTTGCTGATGACCATGCACGAACTGGACGGCACGCCATTCTTCGCCGACCCGCGCGAAGTGCTGCGCGGCGTGGTGGAGAAGTTCGACGCGCTGGGCCTGGATATCTGCGCCGCGTTCGAGCTGGAGTTCTACCTGATCGACCAGGACAACCTGAACGGTCGCCCGCAGCCGCCGCGCTCGCCGATCTCGGGCAAACGCCCGCAATCGACCCAGGTGTACCTGATCGATGACCTGGACGAGTATGTCGACTGCCTGCAGGACATGCTCGAAGCGGCCAAGGAGCAAGGTATCCCGGCCGATGCCATCGTCAAGGAAAGCGCCCCGGCGCAGTTCGAGGTCAACCTGCACCACGTGGCTGACGCGATGAAGGCCTGCGACTACGCAGTGCTGCTCAAGCGCCTGATCAAGAACATCGCCTACGACCATGAGATGGACTCCACCTTCATGGCCAAGCCGTACCCTGGCCAGGCAGGCAACGGCCTGCACGTGCACATCTCGCTGCTGGACAAGAAGACCGGCAAGAACATCTTCGCAACCGACGACCCCGAAAACAGCGAAACCCTGCGCCACGCCATCGGCGGCGTGCTCGAAACCATGCCGGCATCGATGGCCTTCCTGTGCCCCAACGTGAACTCCTACCGCCGTTTCGGCGCGCAGTTCTACGTGCCCAATGCCCCGAGCTGGGGCCTGGACAACCGTACCGTGGCCGTGCGCGTGCCTACCGGCAGCAGCGATGCCGTGCGTATCGAGCACCGCGTGGCCGGCGCCGATGCCAACCCGTACCTGATGATGGCTTCGATCCTGGCCGGCATTCACCACGGCCTGACCAACAAGGTCGACCCGGGCGAGCCGGTCGAGGGCAACTCCTACGAGCAACTGGAGCAGAGCCTGCCGAACAACCTGCGCGATGCGCTGCGCGAGCTCGATGACAGCGAGGTGCTGAACCAGTACATCAGCCCCGACTACATCGACATCTTCGTGGCCTGCAAGGAAAGCGAGATGGCGGAGTTCGAAGTGTCGATCTCCGACCTCGAATACAACTGGTACCTGCATACGGTGTGATGGCTGGATAAAGCTGCAACGGAGGCTTAACCGATGAACGAGCGCGCAGGGCGGCTGCCCCTGATTGGTGTGAGTGCTTGCCGCCAGCAACTGGGCAAGAACTCGTCGCATACCGTGGGCGACAAGTATGTCGAGGCGGCCGGTTTTGCCGGATTGCCGCTGATTCTCCCGGCCCGGGACGTCGCAAGCGACCCGAACCTTGTGCTGGAGCATCTGGATGGCATTCTTTTTACCGGTTCGCCTTCTAATGTCGAGCCGCATCATTACAATGGCGCCCCCAGCGTGGAAGGCACCCGCCACGACGTGTTTCGTGACCGGCTGACCCTGCCGCTGCTGCAGGCCGCGATTGCCAGGGGTGTACCGGTGTTCTGCGTGTGCCGGGGCTTCCAGGAACTCAACGTCAGCCTGGGCGGCACCTTGCACCAGCGTGTGCAGGAGCTGCCAGGCTACCTGGACCATCGCGAGTCGCAGGATGCGCCGCTGGAAGAGCAATACAGCCCCCGCCACCTGGTGACATGCCAGCCCGGGGGGAAATTCGAGCAGATGGGGCTGCCTGCCCGCTTCATGGTCAACTCGCTGCACAGCCAGGGCATCGATCGCCTGGCCGCCGGCCTGCGCGCCGAAGCCCTGGCTCCCGATGGACTGATCGAAGCCGTGTCCATGGATGACGCCCCAGGCTTTGTGGTCGGTGTGCAATGGCACCCGGAATACCGCTTTGCCGAAAACCCGGTGTCGCTGCGCCTGTTCGAGGCGTTTCGCGAAGCCTGCATCGCCCATGCGCTGCGCCGGGAGAAGGCCCTATGAGGTCACCCGGCTGAGCCGGCGATGCACTGCAACAAGTTTCATTGAGTGATAGCGGGCACCCCACGGGGGGCCCGGAAAATAATACCAATAGTGACGGCAACTACTCATGAGCGAACACAAAGCAGGCCTGTCCCCAGGTGTGGGCGGGCGATCCAAAGGGCTGGCCAAGGGCCGGCTCGGACTGCTGGCCAGCATCGTGCTGGGCATTTCCACTATTGCGCCGGTGTATACCCTCACCGGCGCCCTCGGCCCGACCGTACGCGAAGTCGGCGCCCACCTGCCGGCGGTGTTCATCGTCGGTTTCCTGCCCATGTTGCTGGTGGCGCTGGGTTATCGCGAGCTGAATGCCGCCGAACCCGACAGCGGCACCTCGTTCACCTGGTCGGTACGTGCCTTCGGCCCGATGATCGGCTGGATTGGTGGCTGGGGGCTGGTCACCGCCACCACCATCGTGCTGTCGAACCTCGCCGGTGTGGCGGTGGACTTCTTCTATCTGTTCCTCGGGCAGATCACCGGCAAACACGAGGTGGCGGCGCTGGCCGACAACCTGCTGGTCAATGTGACCACCTGTTGCGTGTTCATCGCCATGGCCGTGTGGATCTGCTGTCGCGGCATCGCCACCACCATGACCGTGCAGTACGGCCTGGTGGCGCTGCAACTGATCGTGCTGCTGGGTTTTGCCATGGCCGCATTCGGCGGGTCGTCGGAGGCGCCGCCGCTGACCTTCGAGATGGACTGGTTCAACCCGTTCGGGGTGGAGTCGTTCTCGGCCTTCACCGCCGGCCTGTCGCTGTCGATCTTCATCTTCTGGGGCTGGGACGTGTGCCTGAGCATCAGCGAAGAATCGGTGGGCAGCGATGACGTACCGGGCAAGGCAGCGACCCTGACCGTGCTGCTGATTCTGGGCCTGTACCTGGTGACCGCAATTGCCACCCTGCAGTTTGCCGGCATCAGCGATATCGGCCTGGGCCTGGGCAACCCGCGTATCCAGGAAAACGTCTTCGCCCACCTGGCCGGCCCGGTGATGGGGCCGCTGGCGATCCTGATGTCGATCGCGGTACTGGCCAGCACCGCGGCCTCGTTGCAGTCGACCTTCGTTTCGCCGGCGCGCACGCTGCTGGCGATGGGGTACTACGGCGCAGTGCCGGAGCGCTTCGCGAGCGTCTGCCCGCGTTCGAAAACCCCGCGTTATGCCACCATCTGTGCCGGCGTGGCCGCAGGCGTGTTCTACGTGACCATGCGTACCCTGAGCGAGAACGTGCTGGCCGACACCATCACTGCCCTGGGCATGATGATCTGCTTCTACTACTCGCTGACCGCGTTCGCCTGCGTGTGGTACTTCCGCCACAGCCTCACCGACAGCCTGCGTCACTTCCTGATGCGCGGCCTGTGCCCGTTGCTGGGCGGCGGCATTCTTTCGGTGATTTTCCTGCAGACAGCCTATGACAGTGCTTCGCCGTCGTTCGGCAGCGGTTCGCATGTAGGCGGGTTGGGGCTGGTGTTCGTGATCGCGATGATCATCACCTTGCTGGGCCTGGTGCTGATGATGCTGTCGCGCCTGCGTGCGCCGGCGTTCTTCCTGGGCATGACCCTGCGCCGTCACGCAACGGTGCCCGGCCGCGGTTAAGCGGCCGAGGCACGCTGCTCAGGCAAGCAGTTGCCTGAGCAGTTCGCTGTGACGTTGCTGCTGCTGGCCGCGCTGCAGGCGGTTGGCACGGAACACCGCCTTGAGGTCGTCCAGTGCCGTGGCGAAGTCGTCGTTGATGATGACGAACTCGTATTCGTCGTAATGCACCATCTCGCTGACCGCCTCGCGCATGCGCCCTTCGATGATCTCGTCGCTGTCGGTGCCGCGGTTGGTCAGGCGCTGGCGCAGGGCCTGCTGGCTGGGCGGCAGGATGAAGATCGAACGCGCCTCGGGCATCAGCTTGCGCACCTGCTGCGCACCCTGCCAGTCGATTTCCAGGATCAGGTCATGGCCCTGGTCAAGGGTCTGCTGCAGTGCGCTGCGCGAGGTGCCGTAGCAGTTGCCGAAGACTTCGGCCTGCTCCAGGAAGTCGCCCTGGGCGATCATGCGGTCGAACTCGGCGCGGTCGACGAAGTGGTAGTTCACCCCGTCATGCTCGCCCGGACGCATGGCCCGCGTGGTGTGCGAGACCGACACGCGAATGTGGTTGAGGTCGTCGGTGAGCGCCTTGACCAGGCTGGTCTTGCCGGCGCCCGAAGGGGCCGAGACGATGAAAAGGGTGCCGCTGCTGTGGGTCATGGTAGGGGTGGCCTTACTCGATGTTCTGTACTTGTTCACGCATCTGCTCGATCAGAACCTTGAGGTTGACCGCCGCTTGGGTGCTGCGTGTGTCAAAGGCTTTGGAGCCCAGGGTGTTGGCTTCGCGGTTGAGTTCCTGCATCAGGAAATCCAGGCGCCGGCCGGCGGCGCCGCCCGACGTGAGCACGCGGCGCACTTCGGTGACATGCGTGCTGAGGCGGTCGAGTTCTTCGGCCACATCGCTCTTCTGCGCCAGCATCACCATCTCCTGCTCCAGACGCTGCGGGTCGAGTTCGGCCTGCATGTCGGCAAAGCGGTCCAGCACCTTCTGGCGCTGGGCGGCGAGCATCTGCGGCACCAGGGCGCGCAGGGTGGTGACTTCCTCGCTCATGCTGTCGAGGCGCTCGTTGATCAGTCGGGCGAGTTCCGCGCCTTCGCGGTTGCGGCCGTTCTTGAGCTCCTTGAGGGCCTGTTCGAACAGGCCCATGGCCTCGGCATTGAGCGCCTGCGGGTCGCTGGCATCGGCCACCAGCACGCCCGGCCAGGCCAGCACCTCGAGCGGGTTGAGGGGGCCGGGCTGCTTGATCAGGCCGGCCACGGTCTCGGCGGCGGCGACCAGCTGAGCGGCACGCTCGCGGTCGACCTGCAGCGGCTTGCCGGCGTTCTCTTCATTGAAGCGCAGGGTACATTCGACCTTGCCGCGCGACAGGCCCTGGCGCAGTGACTCGCGCACCGCGCCTTCGAGGTCGCGCAGGGCTTCGGGCAGGCGCAGGTGCGGCTCGAGGTAGCGATGATTGACCGAGCGCAGTTCCCAGATCAGTGTGCCCTGGGTCCCGGCCTGCTCGACGCGGGCGAAGGCGGTCATGCTGTGCACCATGGGAAGTACCTCGCAGATTAGGGAGCAAGCCGACAGCCTGCAAAGGCGCAGGATTGTAACGCAGTGCGGCGCCGGCTCCCAATGCGCTGATGCTACAAAGCAGCGGGCAGGGCGCCGCAAATACCGGGCGGCGCGGGCAGATCGGGGCTTGTGGCGTGGTGCGCCGATGATCGGCTGGCCGTGCATTTGGCCGCAGGCATGTCCACCTAGGGCCCTGTAGCCCTATAATGCCGGGCAGATTCATATCCAGTACAGGTAGCCCAAATGAAACGTCCAAGTGGTCGCGTTGCCGATCAGCTGCGCTCGATCCGCATCACCCGCAACTACACCAAACACGCCGAGGGGTCTGTACTGGTCGAGTTCGGAGACACCAAAGTCATCTGCACGGTCAGCGTCGAGAACGGCGTACCGCGCTTCCTCAAAGGCCAGGGCCAGGGCTGGCTGACCGCCGAGTACGGCATGCTGCCGCGCGCCACCGGCGAGCGCAACCAGCGCGAAGCCAGCCGCGGCAAGCAGGGTGGTCGTACCCTCGAAATCCAGCGCCTGATCGGCCGCTCGCTGCGCGCCGCGCTGGACATGAGCAAGCTGGGCGACATCACCCTGTACGTCGACTGCGACGTGATCCAGGCCGATGGCGGTACCCGTACCGCGTCGATCACCGGTGCCATGGTTGCGCTGGTCGACGCCCTGCGCGTGGTCAAGAAGCGTGGCGGCCTGAAGGGCGGCGACCCGGTCAAGCACATGATTGCGGCCGTATCGGTCGGCATGTACCAGGGCGTGCCGGTGCTCGACCTGGACTACCCGGAAGATTCGGCGGCCGAAACCGACCTGAACGTGGTGATGACTAGCGCCGGTGGTTTCATCGAAGTCCAGGGCACCGCCGAAGGTGCTCCGTTCCAGCCTGAAGAGCTCAACGCCATGCTGGCGCTGGCGCAGAAGGGCATGACCGACCTGTTCCAACTGCAGCAGGCCGCGCTGGCGGACTGATCGGGAGTCGTCATGGCCGAGCCGTCCAACGCGCCGATGCCCGGTGATGCAGCCCGTCATTGGGGCATGTTGTGCCACCTGGCGGCGGCTGCCGGCATGGTGGTGCCGTTCGCCAACCTGATCGCGCCGCTGGCCTTGTGGTGGTTCAAGCGCGGCATCGACCCGTACGTCGACGCCCAGGGCAAGGAGGCGGTGAACTTCCAGCTGACCATGACCCTGCTGGGCATGGTGTGCGTGGTGGGGTTTACCGTACCGATGGCCAAGCTGGCGCTGACCATCATCTCGCTGGGGGTGGCGGTACTGATCGTCATTGCGGCGGTCAAGGTAAAGCAGGGCAAGGCCTTTCGTTATCCGTGGGCCTGGCGTGTGCTGACCTGACATGCTTCGTCGGCAAGGCCGGCTCCTACGGCGGTTGCGTTGACCCGGTAGGAGCCGGCCTTGCCGGCGAAAGGGCCCAAAGGCCAGATACGAAAAAGCCGACACGCAGTCGGCTTTTTTGTGGTTGAGCGATCAGATCGTCAGCGTCCAGTCATAGTCCACGATCAGTGGCGCATGCTGGGAGAAGCGTGGCTGACGCGGCAGGCGAGCGCTTCGTACGAAGCGGCGCAGGCCCGGGGTCAGCAGCTGGTAGTCGAAACGCCAGCCCAGGTTGAGCATCTCGGCCTGCTCGTTGTCCGGCCACCAGCTGTACTGGTCGCCCTCACGGCTGACTTCGCGCAACGCATCCACATAGCCCATGTTGCCGACGATCTCGTCCATCCAGGCCCGCTCTGGCGCCAGGAAACCCGGCGACTGCTGGCCGTCGCGCCAGTTCTTCACGTCGAGCTTCTGCTGCGCCACATACAGCGAGCCGCAGTAGATGTACTCGCGACGCTTGCGGCGCTGCTTGTCCAGGTATTTGCCGAAGTCGTCCATCAACTTGAATTTCTGGTTGAGGTCTTCGTCACCGTTCATGCCCGAAGGCAACAGCAAGGTGGCAATACTGACTTTGTCGAAATCGGCCTGCAGGTAACGCCCGTAGCGATCGGCTGTCTCGAAGCCCAGGCCGCTGATGACTGCCTTGGGCTGCAAACGCGAGTAGAGTGCCACGCCGCCTTGGGCTGGAACTTCTGCATCGCAGGCATAAAGGAAGTAGCCATCGAGCTGGAAAGCTGGGTCGTCGAGTTCAAAGGCCGAGGCGCGGGTATCCTGAAGGCAGATGACGTCGGCATTCTGGGCTTGTAGCCAACTGAGCAAACCACGCTCGACTGCAGCCTGAATGCCATTAACGTTCACACTGATGATCCGCATAAATGGCCCCAAAAATCTCGTGCGTGTATGATACCCGAGCTGTACTCATTTAGCTAAATCTGTGGTAGCCGGGACTCTTCATGCAGCCGTATCAGCGCGAATTCATTCGTTTTGCCATCGATCGTGGGGTTCTGCGCTTCGGTGAGTTCACCCTCAAGTCGGGCCGCATCAGCCCGTATTTCTTCAACGCCGGCCTGTTCAACAGTGGCGCTGCCCTGGCTCAGCTCGGTCGGTTCTATGCGGCGGCGATCGTCGACAGCAAGATCCCGTTCGACGTGCTGTTCGGCCCGGCCTACAAGGGCATCCCCCTGGCTGCCGCGACGGCGGTGCAACTGGCCGAGCACCATGGGCTGGATGTGCCGTGGTGCTTCAACCGCAAGGAAGCCAAGGCGCACGGCGAGGGTGGCAGCCTGGTGGGCTCGCCACTGGCAGGCGACGTGCTGATCATCGACGACGTGATCACTGCCGGCACGGCCATCCGCGAGGTGATGCAGATCATCCAGGGCCAGCAGGCCAGGGCGGCGGGCGTACTGATCGCGATGAATCGCCAGGAGCGTGGCAACGGCGACCTGTCGGCGATCCAGGAAGTGGAGCGTGACTTCGGCATTCCGGTGGTCAGCATCGTATCGCTGACCCAGGTGCTGCAGTTCCTCGCCGATGACCCGGCGCTCAAGCAGCACTTGCCGGCCGTCGAGGCCTACCGGGCCCAGTACGGTATCTGAGGCAAACAAAAAGGCGACCCGCGGGTCGCCTTTTTTGTACCTGTGGTGGCCCGCTCCTGTAGGAGCCGGCCTTGCCGGCGGATGCCTCAGCGCGGTTCGTGATTGGTAATCAGGGTACCCACGCCACTGTCGGTGAAAATTTCCAGCAGCACCGCATTCGGCACGCGGCCGTCGATGATGTGCGAGCTGTGCACGCCGCCCTGTACTGCTTCCAGTGCGCAACGGATCTTGGGCAGCATGCCGCCGTAGATGGTGCCGTCCGCGATCAGTTCGTCAACCTGCTCGGTGGTCAGGCCGGTGAGCACGGTGCCCTGCTTGTCCATCAGGCCGGCGATGTTGGTCAGCAGCATCAGCTTCTCGGCCTTGAGCGCTTCGGCCACCTTGCCTGCCACCAGGTCGGCGTTGATGTTGTACGACTCGCCGTTGGCGCCCACGCCGATTGGCGCGATCACCGGGATGAAGTCGCCCTTGACCAGCATGTTCAGCAGGTCGGTGTTCACCCCGACCACTTCGCCCACATGACCGATGTCGATGATTTCAGGGCTGGTCATCTCTGGCGTCTGGCGGGTGACGGTGAGCTTCCTGGCGCGAATCAGCTCGGCGTCCTTGCCGGTCAGACCGATGGCGCTGCCGCCATGACGGTTGATCAGGTTGACGATGTCCTTGTTCACCTGGCCGCCGAGCACCATCTCCACCACGTCCATGGTCTGCGCATCAGTGACGCGCATGCCATCGACAAACCGGCTTTCGATGGACAGGCGCTTGAGCAGGTCGCCGATCTGCGGGCCGCCGCCGTGCACCACCACCGGGTTGATGCCGACTGCCTTCATCAGCACCACGTCGCGGGCGAAGCCGGTCTTGAGCTCTTCGCTCTCCATCGCGTTGCCGCCGTACTTGATCACCAGCGTCTTGCCGACAAAGCGGCGGATGTAGGGCAGCGCTTCGGACAGTACCTGGGCGACATGGGTGGCGGCATCACGATCAAGGGTCATGCAGGGCTCCAGTTGGAACAAGGGGTCGGTCAGAACGTTGGTTGCAGATCAGGGGCTGCGCGCTTGAGCTGGGCAAGGAACACGTCCTTGATTCGCTGCAGCTCGGCTTCGCTGTCGGCCTCGAAGCGCAGTACCAGCACCGGCGTGGTGTTGGAGGCGCGAACCAGGCCCCAGCCGTTGGGGTAGTCGACCCGTACACCATCGATGGTGGTCAGGTTGGCGTCTTGGCCCCAGTCGGCGTCGCGTTGCAGTGCCTCAATGATGCTGAATTTACCCTCGTCCGTCACATCAATGTTGATTTCAGGGGTACAAATATCGTTCGGGAACGCCGCGAACAGCGTTTCGGCATCGCTATCGGCCTTGCTCAGGATCTCCAGCAGGCGCGCGGCGCTGTAGATGCCGTCGTCGAAACCGTACCAGCGCTCCTTGATGAAGATGTGCCCGCTCATCTCGCCGGCCAGCAGGGCGCCAGTCTGCTTCATCTTCTTCTTGATCAACGAATGACCTGTCTTCCACATCAGCGCGCGGCCGCCGTACTGTTCGATCAGCGGGGTCAGGCGGCGGGTGCATTTGACGTCGAAGATGATCTCGGCGCCCGGGTTGCGCGCCAGCACGTCCTGGGCGAACAGCATCAGCAGGCGATCGGGGTAGACGATGTTGCCGGTGTTGGTCACTACGCCGACACGGTCGCCGTCACCGTCGAAGGCCAGGCCCAGGTCGGCACCGCTTTCCTTGACCTTGGCGATCAGGTCCACCAGGTTTTCCGGCTTGCCCGGGTCGGGGTGGTGGTTGGGGAAGTTGCCGTCGACCTCGCAGAACAGCGGGATCATCTCGCAGCCCAGCGCCTCGATCAGCTGCGGGGCGATCACCCCGGCGGCGCCGTTGCCGCAGTCCACCACCACCTTGAGCTTCTTCGCCAGCTTGATGTCGCCGGTGATCTGGGTGAAGTAGCGGTCCAGGATCTCGACCTTCTCGACGCTGCCTTCGCCGCGGGTGAGGTCGTTGGTCTGCAGGCGAATCAGGAGGGCCTGGATCTGCTCATTGGCCAGGGTGTCGCCAGCGATGACGATCTTGAAGCCGTTGTAGTTCGGCGGGTTGTGGCTGCCGGTGAGCATCACCCCGGACTTGCCGGCCAGCACGTTGGCGGCGTAGTACAGGGCTGGCGTGGGCACCAGGCCGACGTCGCTGACCTTGCACCCGGCCTCGACCAGGCCCTTGATCAGTTGCTCGACCAGCATCGGGCCGGACAGGCGACCGTCGCGGCCAACCGATACATGCGGCTCGCCCTGGGCCAGGCTCTGTGCACCGATGGCGCGGCCGATCCAGTAGGCGGTTTCGGCGGTGAGGCCTTCGCCGACCACACCTCGGATATCGTAGGCGCGGAAGATGCTGGCGGGGAGGTTCGGGGTCATGCGTTCCATGTTGCTCACCTGGGGAAACTCCAATTGGAAGGGGCTATGTTGGGTCGACGGTCGGCATGCGCTGCAGGCACCCGGCGCGCCGCGCGGCTAAAGATGTCCGGCTTTGACGGCATTTTCGACATAGAGTTCTTGAGCCGGGCGATTCATCCGTCGATCACCTCTGGAAGATCGCCCCGGGCTGAAAGTGCAGGCTCCATGCATCGTTGAAGGTCCCTATCGGGGTTATTGCCGGGCTATCACTTTCGCCTGCGCTGGCCAGTACGGCCTGAGGGTCGTCGAACACGCCTTGCACGAGGCTGGCCTTGCCGATTTCCGGCATGTCTATTTTCAGAGCAGCACTTACACGTTGCAGCTCGAAAGTCATGAGCAGCACGGCCTGCACCGGGCCTGTCGCACTGCCTCGAATGGGCGTGACACTGTGGATATGCAGTTGCCCGTTGGTCGGGTGGGCCTCCAGGTTCGGTGGTACCCCGCGTTCGGCTCGTCCGATCATGTCCAGCAATGGCGGGCTGAGTGAGCGGTCGTGGAGGCTCTCGCGCCTGGCCTGGCCGGGCGTGAGCAACCGACTGCTGACCAACCCTTCGAGGTAGCTGAAGTCGTCCAGCACCTGGCGCGCCTGGCGGGCGTCAGCCGCCTTGGCAGCGGCAAGCAGGGCCGGATGGCGGGCCACGGTGTCGACCTCGGACACCAGACGGGCGATCTGCTGGTCGAGCGCAATGACCAGCCCGAAGGCCGGAAAATACGTCTGCAGGTTACGTTGCTCGCGTTGCAGAGGGATTACCAGCGTCAGCCACACCGCGAGCCCGGCGACGAGCATGCCGGCCAGGCCCCAATACAGGCCTGGCAGCAGGGCTCGCGCGTTGTTCAATGGCTGCCCGAATGGCCGAAGCCGCCAGCGCCACGCTGGGTTTCGTCGAAGGTTTCGACGATGTCGAAGTGCGCCTGTACCACCGGTACCAGCACCAGTTGCGCAATGCGCTCGCCGATGGCGATGGTGAAAGGGGTCTGGCCGCGGTTCCAGCACGACACCATCAGCTCGCCCTGGTAGTCCGAATCGATCAGGCCGACCAGATTGCCCAGCACGATGCCGTGCTTGTGGCCCAGGCCCGAGCGCGGAAGGATCAGCGCGGCCAGGCCCGGGTCGCCGACGTAGATCGACAGGCCGGTAGGGATCAGTATGGTCTGGCCCGGCTCCAGGACGGTCTCTTCCTTGAGCATGGCGCGCAGGTCGAGGCCGGCAGAACCGGGGGTGGCGTATTGCGGCAGCGGGAATTCGCTGCCAAGGCGCGGATCGAGAATCTTGGCTTGTAAGGCGTGCATGCAGAGTTAAACCTGGTTGAGACGTTCGGCGATGAAGGCTACCAGCTGACGGGCGATCTTGCCCTTGCTGGTCTGTGCAAAGAGTGTTGCTTGAAGTTGGCGATCGATCACGCTGCAGGCGTTCTCCTCGCTGTTGAAGCCGATGCTGGGGTTGGCCACGTCATTGGCGACGATCAGGTCGAGGTTCTTGTCCTTGAGCTTGCGCGCGGCGTAATCGAGCAGGTGTTCGGTCTCGGCGGCAAAGCCGACGCTGAACGGGCGGTCGGGGCGGGTGGCGATGGTGGCCAGAATGTCCGGGTTGCGCACCATCTGCAGCAGCAGGCCGTCACCTGTCGTAGGGTCTTTCTTGAGCTTTTGCGGGGCGACGACTTCGGGGCGGTAGTCCGCAACCGCAGCCGATGCGATGAACACATCGCACGGGATCGCCGCTTCGCACGCGGCGAGCATGTCCCGCGCGCTCACCACGTCGATACGGGTCACCCGGTCGGGTGTGGGCAGGTGCACCGGCCCTGTCACCAGGGTTACCCGAGCACCGGCTTCCACCGCCGCTTCGGCCAGGGCAAAGCCCATCTTCCCCGAGCTATGATTGGTGATGTAGCGCACCGGGTCGATGTTTTCCTGGGTCGGGCCTGCGGTAATCAGCACGTGCTTGCCGGTCAGCGACTGGCGCTTGAAGGTTTCGGCGGCGCACCAGGCCAGGTCGGTGGCTTCGAGCATGCGGCCAAGGCCCACGTCGCCACAGGCCTGGCTGCCGGAGGCCGGGCCGAACACCTGGATGTCGCGGCTTTGCAGCAGCTGCAAGTTGGCCTGGGTGGCCGGGTCGCGCCACATGGCCTGGTTCATGGCCGGTGCCAACGCCACGGTGGCGTCGGTAGCCAGTACCAGGGTGGTCAGCAGATCGTTGGCAACGCCTTGCGCCAGGCGCGCGATCAGGTCGGCGGTGGCAGGTGCGATCAGCACCAGGTCGGCCCACTTGGCCAGTTCGATATGGCCCATCGCCGCTTCGGCGGCAGGGTCGAGCAGGTCCATGTGCACGGGGTGCCCGGACAGGGCCTGCATGGTCAGCGGGGTGATGAATTCGGCCCCGCCGTGGGTCATGACGACGCGCACTTGCGCGCCGTGCTCCAGGAGTCGGCGAACCAGCTCGGCGCTCTTGTAGGCAGCAATGCCGCCGCCGACGCCAAGAACGATGCGTTTCCGATACAGCCGCTGCATAGGCTTGCCTTTCTTTGATCAGTGTTTGCACGCGGCGACGACGCCTCCCCAGGCCGAATCGTCGCGTAAAAAGAGGGGGCTACGATAGCACAGGGCTGAAATGGGGAGCAGCCACACACAGACAGAGGGACAGCTATGGGTATCAGGGATTGGCCGTCGGCGGAACGCCCGCGGGAGAAGTTGCTGGAGCGAGGGGCCGGGAGCCTGTCGGACGCCGAGTTGCTGGCGGTGTTCCTGCGCACCGGTGTGGCAGGCAAGAGCGCGGTGGACCTGGCGCGCCACCTGTTGCAGCAGTTTGGCGGCTTGCGGCAACTGCTGGAGGCCGATCAGCCGACGTTTCAGCGTGAGCTGGGGCTGGGCCCGGCGAAGTATGCGCAACTGCAGGCGGTGATGGAGATTGGGCGCCGGCACTTGGCCGAAACCATCATCCGCGACCCGGCGTTGCAGAGCCCGGGGGCGGTCCGGCGTTACCTGAAATCGATGCTGCGTCATGAAGAAAGCGAGGTGTTCGGCTGCCTGTACCTGGACAACAAGCACCGTCCTCTAGGGTTCGAGGCGTTGTTCCGCGGGTCCATCAGCAGTGCCAACGTCTACCCTCGGGAAGTCATCAAGCGGGCGTTGGCCAGAAATGCCGCAGCATTGATCCTTTGCCACAATCATCCGTCAGGTGTTTCCGAGCCAAGCCAGGCAGATATCAATCTGACCCTGCGCTTGCAGAAAGCCCTGGGCCTGATCGAGGTGCGGGTGCTGGATCACATCATCATCGGCGATGGGGAGCCATTGTCGATGGTGGAGCGGGGCTTGTTCGCTGCCTGACGCTGCTGTGCGTGGGCGGTACTAGTCGATCAGCTTTGTTGCAACAAACGACGCAGCCAGCCCGACAACCGAAGCCAGCAGCAGGTAGTGACGCACCACAAGCTCGGTTCTGATCGTGGCTGGAAAGGACTCCACGTCTGCGGCCTGCAGCGATCCTGTTCTGATGAAGAGCTTCGCATGAGCCAGAAGCGCAGCGATGCATACGGTAAACACGATTCTGCCAAACACGGTGTTGTACATCACCGGGCGCTGTCGATTCACCACCGCCTTGCAGTTGGCAAGGTACCGGGATGCACTGGTCATGTAGCGCATGCCAGCCTGTGCGTACTGGGTGGCGACCCACCCCAGGCCGGCGATGCAAGGCAGTTGCAGTGCAAAGGGCAGCCAATAGGGTGAATACGCGCCGAGCCCGAACTCCGTCGGCTCGCCCTGGTGCTGAACGGCTTTGAGCACCTGCAGGGCAAGGGCCAGCAGCACCAGAACGGCCAGCATTGCCAGCCTGAGGTGGTGGCTAAGAACCAGCAGCGTTCTGAGGTTGCCGGGGAAGCGCTTGATGTCCTCTGCGCTCAGGCCCCCGAACTCGACCGGGCAATCGGGGTAGGCCAACAGGCCGGCAATGTCGCCCACTGCCCTGAATCGCTGGCGCAGGCCCAGGTTGAGGCTGTACCGATGAGCGTCAACCAGCGGCGAGTTGTGAAGGTGCTCGAGGGCTTCGGCCAATCGCTGGGTGGCAATGTAGAGAAGCAGTGCGCCGAAGACCACCGGGCCGAGTATCAGTGCCACGGTGAGGCCGGCGATAGCCGCTTCGGTCCAGTATTCAATATCCAATGCGGCTATCCGTACGGTGCGGTTCGCTGGGCAACCATCGTAAGTCGATGGCGAGAGTCACCTGGCGGCCTGAACACGCGCTGCAGGCTGCTGCAGTGTCCTTCGGGCTGCCAGAGGACGCTGTCAGGAGCCTGCAGGCGCGAGTCGTTCAGCGTGCGGTCTTCACCGTGGCAAAGTCCTGCCGGCCGAACGGGCTGACCGTGTAGCCCTCCACATCCTTGCGCATCAGCACCGCTGCCGTGGGGTGCGCCAGTGGCAGCCACAGCGCCTGCTGCTGGATCAGCCCCTGGGCCTGCTGGTACAGGCGGCTGCGCACGCTCTGGTCGTTGGTGGTCTTGCCGGCACTGATCAACTGGTCCAGGCGCTTGTCGCAGTACCGCGCGAAGTTGGTCCCCGACTCGACTGCCGGGCAGGCAAACTGCGGGCTGAGGAAGTTGTCGGGGTCGCCGTTGTCGCCGGCCCAGCCCATGAACAGCAAATCGTGCTCACCGGCCTTGGCGCGACGGATCAGCTCGCCCCATTCGATCACGCGAATCTCGGCCTTGATGCCGACCTTCGCCAGGTCTGCCTGCAGCAGTTGTGCCCCCAGGCTCGGGTTGGGGTTGAGCAGGCTTCCCGAAGGGCGCGTCCAGATTGTGGTGCTGAAGCCGTCCGGCAACCCGGCCTTGACCAGCAGCGCCTTGGCTTTGGTCGCGTCGGTCGGGTAACCCGGCAAGTCCTTGGCGTAGCTCCAGGTGTTCGGCGGCAGGGGGCCTTCAGCGGCGACTGCGGTGCCTTCGAACACGGCCTTGAGGTAGCTGGTCTTGTCGAACGCCAGGTTGATCGCCTGCCGTACCTCGACCTTGTCCAGCGGCGGGTGCTGGCTGTTGATCGCGACGAACGCGGTCATGAACGCCTCGGTCTTCTCGACCTTCAGGTTTGCGTCTTCGGCGGCTGCCGCAACGTCCAGCGGCTTGGGCGACAGGGCGATCTGGCACTCGTTGCGCCGCAGTTTCTGCAGGCGCACGTTGGCGTCGGGGGTGATCGCGAAAATCAGCGGGTCGACGGTCGGCTTGCCGGCAAAATAGTCGGTATTGGCGCGGTAGCGGATCACCGCGTCCTTCTGGAAACGCTGGAACACGAACGGGCCGGTGCCGATCGGCTGGCTGTTGAGCTTCTCCGGGGTGCCGGCCTTGAGCAACTGGTCGGCGTATTCGGCCGAATAGATCGAGGCGAAGCCCATGCTCAGGGTGGCGAGGAAGGTCGCGTCCGGATGGTCGAGGGTAAAGCGCACGCTCAGCGGATCGGGTGCCTCCACCTGCTTGATCAGGCTAGGCAGTTGCAACGACTGGGCATGCGGGTAGCCGCTCTGGGTGATCTTGTGCCAGGAGTGGGCGGGGTAGAGCATGCGCTGGAAGCTGAACAGCACGTCGTCGGCGTTCAGCACGCGGCTGGGCTTGAAGTACGGCGTACTGTGAAACTTTACCCCCGGGCGCAGCTTGAAGTCGTAGACCAGGCCGTCGGCCGATACCGTCCAGCTTTCGGCCAGGCTCGGCACCACCTTGCCGCTGGTGGCGTCGAATTCCACCAGCCGGTTCATGAGCACATCGGCAGAAGCATTGGTGGTGGTCAGCGCGTTATACTGCACCACGTCAAAGCCTTCGGGGCTGGCCTCGGTACATACGCTCAAGGCGCCTGCCTGGGCCAGTGCGGGGCTTAGCAGCGCTGCGAGCAACAGGGGTAAAGCGGCACGACGCATGGTGACTCCTTGGCTGATCAATGGCCCATCTGCCCGTGCAGTCTGGAAAACTCCTACCCTAGTGCGCAAGGCCGTAAATGGCCAACTCCTTTTTCAAGGAATATTGCGACGAGCGGTTTTGTCGCTGGAAGCCCTGCATCCGGGCGGCCTGGGTTGATTCATGCATCGTGCGATCACATCAAATGTTGTTGTACCCCGGCCTTTCTGGTATAAAGCAGCGCTCTTTTCTAGGGGCTCGGTTTGTCGCATCTGCAGATCTTGCCGATAAGACCCTGAAGAAACACGGCGCCTGGCGCCAAAGACTGAGAGATTAAGCGGCCAACCCATGCCGGGTTGGGCATGTGGTTTTAGAGGGCTGAGGCATGTCGAGAGTCTGTCAAGTTACCGGTAAGGGTCCGGTAACCGGGAATAACATTTCCCACGCGAATAACAAAACCCGTCGTCGTTTCCTGCCGAACCTGCAGCATCACCGCTTCTGGGTCGAGTCGGAGAAGCGTTTCGTGCGTCTGCGCGTTTCTGCCAAAGGCATGCGTATCATCGACAAGCGCGGCATCGATGCCGTTCTGGTCGAAATTCGCCGTAACGGCGCCAAGGTCTAAGGGAGAAAATCATGCGTGAATTGATCCGTCTGGTGTCGACCGCTAATACCGGCCACTTCTACACCACCGACAAGAACAAGCGCACCACTCCGGACAAAATCGAAATCAAAAAATTCGATCCGGTTGTTCGCAAGCACGTGATCTACAAGGAAGCCAAGATCAAGTAATTGATCCCGGCTTACGAAAAAAGGCCCGCATCTCACGATGCGGGCCTTTTTTTATGGCGATTTTCTGTTCAGCCGAAATGGAAACCGCTGATCAGGCCCGCCTCGTTGCCGCTGATGTTCACGCGTTGCGGGTCCATTTCGCGGGTCGACATCTCGCCGATGCCGACCACGCGCTGGCGCCCGGTCAGTTCGCTGATGTAGGCCTTCACGGTCGGCACGTAGCGGGTGCCGACCAGGCGGCCGATGCAGGTGAGCACTTCGTCGTTGCTCAGTTGCAGCGCTTCGATGGGGCAGACGACCGGTTGATCCTTTTGCATGGTGAGGCTCCTTGAGTTCAGGTGGGTCCGGATAAGGACCCCGCCATGCTCGCGCCAGGGAGGGCTGGCGCGGCGGTATCTATCTATGGCCTATGCCTTGGGCTCGAACATCACGTAGATCTTGCGGCAGGTCTCCAGCACCTCCCAGGTGCCCTTGAAGCCGGCCGGGATCACGAAGCGGTCACCGGTGCGCAGGGTCTTGGCGTTGCCTTCTTCGTCGCGCAGCACCGATACGCCGTGCACGATCTCGCAGTATTCGTGTTCAGTGTAATTGACGGTCCATTGCCCGGGCGCTCCCTCCCACACGCCAGCGGCGAATTGCCCGCAAGGGCTGGCGTAATGGTTGTAGACCGCCTGCTCCGGGTCGCCCTTGAGCACTTTTTCGGCAGCCGGGCGGTAGCGCTCGGCCTCGGTCAGTACCTGTGCGAAGTCGACAATCTGCTGGATATTCATGTCTGGGTCCCCTGATTGTTAAATAAAGTGCACATCACTAGGCATTTGGCCATGTATTGTCAAATATATTGATAATTCAGGTGCCAGAGTTTAGGGTGTCGAGTGCCGTAGAGCGACAATCGCTCCGGCCGTATTCTGACAGCGCCCTGGCCCCTCGTGCGGCGCTGCATTTCAACAACAGGAGGAGTTTCGTATGACCACCCTGACTCGTGCGGACTGGGAACAGCGTGCCCAGCAACTCAAGATCGAAGGCCGTGCTTTCATCAATGGTGAATACACCGCCGCCGTTTCCAACGCCACGTTCGAGTGCCTGAGCCCGGTTGACGGACGCCTTCTGGCGCAGGTCGCCAGCTGCGACGAGGCCGACGCCCAGCGCGCCGTGGAAAACGCCCGCGCCACCTTCGAGTCCGGCGTGTGGTCACGCCTGGCCCCGGCCAAGCGCAAGGCTACCCTGATCCGTTTCGCCGCGCTGCTCAAGCAGAACGTCGAGGAGCTGGCCCTGCTCGAAACCCTCGACATGGGCAAGCCGATCAACGACTCGCTGAACATCGACGTGCCGGGCGCTGCCCAGGCACTGAGCTGGAACGGCGAAGCCATCGACAAGATCTACGACGAAGTCGCGGCCACCCCGCACGACCAGCTAGGCCTGGTAACCCGCGAGCCTGTGGGTGTGGTGGCGGCCATCGTGCCGTGGAACTTCCCCCTGCTGATGGCCAGCTGGAAACTCGGCCCGGCGCTGGCCACCGGTAACTCGGTGGTGCTCAAGCCGTCCGAGAAGTCCCCGCTGACCGCCATCCGCATCGCCCAGCTGGCCATCGAGGCCGGTATCCCGGCCGGCGTGCTGAACGTGCTGCCTGGCTACGGCCACACCGTCGGCAAGGCCCTGGCCCTGCACATGGACGTCGATACCCTGGTGTTCACCGGCTCGACCAAGATCGCCAAGCAGCTGATGATCTACGCCGGCGAATCGAACATGAAGCGCGTGTGGCTGGAAGCCGGCGGCAAGAGCCCGAACATCGTGTTCGCCGATGCCCCGGACCTGAACGCCGCTGCCGCCGCCGCGGCCAGTGCCATCGCCTTCAACCAGGGCGAAGTGTGCACCGCAGGTTCGCGTCTGCTGGTCGAGCGCTCGATCAAGGACAAGTTCCTGCCGCTGGTACTGGAGGCCCTCAAGGCCTGGAAGCCTGGCAACCCGCTGGACCCGGCCACCACCGTTGGTGCCCTGGTCGACACCCAGCAGATGAACACCGTGCTGTCCTACATCGAGGCTGGCCACACCGATGGCGCCAAGCTGCTGGTGGGCGGCAAGCGCATCCTCGAAGAAACCGGCGGCACCTATGTCGAACCGACCATCTTCGACGGCGTGAGCAACGCCATGCGCATCGCCAAGGAAGAGATCTTCGGCCCGGTACTGTCGGTGATCACCTTCGACAGCGTCGAAGAAGCCATCCAGATCGCCAACGACACCCCTTACGGCCTGGCCGCAGGTGTATGGACCGCCGACATCAGCAAGGCGCACAAGACCGCCAAGGCCTTGCGTGCCGGCAGCGTGTGGGTCAACCAGTACGACGGTGGCGACATGACTGCGCCGTTCGGTGGCTTCAAGCAGTCGGGCAACGGCCGTGACAAGTCGCTGCACGCACTGGACAAGTACACCGAGCTCAAGGCCACCTGGATCAAGCTGTAAGGTCATGGGCGCGGCCTGGTGCCGCGCCCCGAGCGATCCGCGCCACAGCCGGGCCCTGCGTTAGCGCAGGCCCGGCTGTGTTGCTTGTGGCGATCCATCATTCTGCGAGGAAGTACACATGCGTTGGGCTACCTACTTCGCCGTGCTGTCGTCGGTTCTGAGCGTCGGCCTTGCCCTGGGCGTGAGCATGCCGTTGGTATCGCTGCGTCTGGAGAGCTGGGGCTATGGCAGCTTTGCCATTGGCGTGATGGCGGCGATGCCGGCAATTGGCGTGCTGGTTGGCGCCAGCCTGTCCAGCCGCCTGGCGGCGTATTTCGGCACCGCCACGCTGATGCGCCTGTGCCTGCTGGCCGGTGCGTTGTCCATCGGCCTGCTGGCGCTGCTGCCCAGCTATCCGGTGTGGCTGGCGTTGCGCCTGCTGATCGGGGTGATCCTGACCATCGTGTTCATCCTTGGCGAAAGCTGGATCAACCAGCTGGTGGTCGAGCAATGGCGTGGCCGCCTGGTGGCGCTGTATGGCAGCAGCTATGCCCTCAGCCAGCTGGCCGGGCCGCTGCTGCTGGGCGTGCTGGGTTCGGAGGATGACCTGGGCTTCTGGATCGGGGCCGGGTTGCTGGTGGTGGCACCGCTGGTGCTGATCGGCCGCAGCGGGGCGCCCAGCGCTGAAGCCTGTGGTGTGGGCCTGCGTGACCTGGTGGGCTTCTGCCGGCGCTTGCCGGTAATCGCCTGGGCCATTGCACTGTTCGCCGCGTTCGAGGCGATGATCCTCACCCTGTTGCCGGTGTACTGCCTGCAGCAGGGCTTCACCACCGAGCTGGCGCTGTTCATGGTCAGTACCGTGGTGGTGGGCGATGCGGTACTGCAACTGCCGATCGGGGCGCTGGCCGACTACATGTCGCGCCGCACGCTGTTCACCGGCTGCGCCATGACCCTGCTGGTATCGAGCCTGGCCATTCCGGTGCTGATGCACACGCCGGCGATCTGGCCATTGTGGGTGCTGTTCGGCGCCAGTGCCGGTGGCCTGTTCACCCTGTCGCTGATCCTGATCGGCGAACGCTATCGCGATGATGCGCTGGTGCGCGCCAACGCCCACGTGGCGCAGCTGTGGGGCATCGGCTGCCTGATCGGGCCATTGGCTGCTGGGGCCGGTAGCCAGTGGGTGAGCGGGCATGCACTGCCGCTGCTGATGGCGGCGGGCGCGTTCGGGCTGGTGCTGTTGGCGATGCGGCCGAATGCCTTCGAGCCTGCCACGGCCTAGGGCCGCTTTGTACCGGTTGAATCTCCTCGAGGAGCGCTCTTCTCAGGGGATTTCATCTTTTACCCAGCTGCGCAACTTCTTGCGCACCAAAATGTGGATAAACCTGTGCATACATTGCTGCGGGCCATACTCAACGTGGCCTGCAGCCAACTGCGCAACTTCTTGCACAGTACTGCGCAAGAAGTTGCGCACTTTTTCGGGTTTTCTCGCGTAAAAGTGCTCAAAAAACGTACAGTAAAAACACAAGCTACTGATTAACAACAACTAAATTTAAGTTGGCACGGGTCTTGAACTGTCTCCTTGCAGCCACACGGCATTTTTCGCCTGTTCGGCTTCACTTTCTGCAAGGAGCAAACCCCCATGGCAACACCTGCCTACATGTCCGTCACCGGCACCAAACAAGGCCTGATCACCGCCGGTGCCTTCACCGCCGATTCGGTCGGCAACACCTACCAGGAAGGCCACGAAGACCAGGTCATGGTCCAGGGCTTCAACCACGAAGTGATCATCCCGCGCGACCCGCAGTCCGGTCAGCCGACCGGCCAGCGCGTGCACAAGCCGGTGGTCATCACTAAGGTCTTCGACAAGGCATCGCCCCTGCTGCTGGCCGCGCTGACCTCCGGCGAGCGCCTGACCGAAATCGTCATCCACTGGTACCGCACCTCGGCGGCCGGCACCCAGGAGCACTATTTCACCACCAAGCTCGAAGACGCGATCATCGTCGACATCAAGGACTACATGCACAACTGCCAGGACCCGGCCAACGCGCACTTCACCCACCTTGAAGACGTGCACTTCACCTACCGCAAGATCACCTGGACCCACGAAGTGTCCGGTACCTCCGGCTCGGACGACTGGCGTACCCCGGTCGCCGGCTAAGCCTGCGTTAGTTCACTGCCCCGGCCGGCCAGCCAGCATGGCCGGCCGGGGCAGCCTGTCACCCCAGTTTTTGCAGCGGGAGGAACATCGGATGTTCTCAGCGGCCAACCAGCCCCATTTCACCCTGACCCTGGACGGGGTCGACAGCGACTTTCAGGTGCTGTCGTTCAGCGGGCGCGAAGC